>CANQLM010000052.1 GCA_947624735.1 uncultured Clostridia bacterium
ATAAAATTAAGAGAAGAAAAAACAAAGAAAAATGGATAGAAATGTCCATTTATTATTTTGACTTTTGGCTAATTGTTTAAAAAAAATAGCGAATTAGAAAAAAATTTCCAAATTCGCTATTTTTTTCTACTTTTTCAGCAGCCTCACATTTTCTCTTGCACTATTTTTTTATAACTTTACAGCTCACAGCAAAAGAGTAACTAATATAAAAAAAATCTACCAAATAACTATTGACAATTGTAGTTTTAAAGTTGTATAATATGACTTGTTAATTAACAAGTTAAAAATTAGTGAAATTATATTCACAATTAGTATTTTTTCTGATTTTATTTGGGAAAAATAAATATATATTTGGGTGACTAGCTCAGTTGGTAGAGCAGCTGACTCTTGACATATTAGGAGCATTATAAGGAAACTTATAATTGAGAACGCCGCTAATTCGGGGAAACCTGTAAAATGGTAATCCCGAGCTAGAAGAAATAAATTTCTTCGAGTGTAGAGACTTTATACGGTGTACCTAAGGTTTAAAACTATGGTAAAGAGAAAGTCCAGACTACAATGTGAAAACGATGTAGCAATGTAATCAGAAGGTCGAGGGTTCGACCCCCTCGTTGCCCACCATAATAAAAAAGTAGAGAGTTTTTGAACTTTCTACTTTTTTAGTTTATTATCATCTTTCTTTTTTTCCGTTATTTTATAAACCATACTTATCTCAGATGTTGTTAATTCATTCTCTTTGTCTAATTGAGCTATATTTTGTGAAGTTATTTTCACTCCATTTGTTAATTTTTGCGTTTCTATTACTTTCATATTTCCATCTATAATATCTGAAAATCTTTCTTTAAGTTCTGGTAAGTTTGGCACTTCTAGTCGAGTTAATTCTTGATTACTATTTAGAAAATAGTCTCCTGCTTGTATTAATTTGGGCAATTCTAGTTGTGTTAATTCTTGATTATAAGATAAGAAATAGTCTCCTACTTGCGTTAAATTTGACAATTCTAGTTGTGTTAATTCTTGATTCTTATTTAGAAAATAGCTTCCTGCTCGTGTTAAATTTGGCAATTCTAGGTGTGTTAATATTTCATTACTATATAGAAAACTGTCCCCTACTTGTGTTAATTTTGGCAATTCTAGTTGTGTTAATTTTTGATTAAATGATATGAAATCGTTTCCCACTTGCGTTAAATTTGGTAAGTCTAGTTGTGTTAATTCTTGATTATTATTTAGAAAACAGTCTCCTACTTGCGTTAAATTTGACAAGTTTAGTTGTGATAATATTTGATTATTATTTAGAAAATAGTTTCCCACTTGCGTTAAATTTAGTAATTCTAGTTGTGATAATACTTGATTATTATTTAGAAAATAGTTTCCCACTTGCGTTAAATTTGGCAAGTTTAGTTGTGATAATACTTGATTATTATTTAGAAAATTGTCTCCTACTTGTGTTAAATTTAGCAATTCTAGGTGTGTCAATTCTTCATTATTATTCAGAAAATTGTCTCCTACTTGCGTTAAATTTGGCAATTCTAGGTGTATTAATATTTGATTATTATTTAGAAAATTGTCTCCTACTTGCGTTAAATTTAACAATTCTAGTTGCATTAATTCTTGATTATTACTTAGAAAATTGTCTCCTACTTGCGTTAAATTTGGCAATTCTAGGTGTGTCAATTCTTCATTATTATTCAGAAAATTGTCTCCTACTTGCGTTAAATTTAACAATTCTAGTTGTATTAATTCTTGATTATTACTTAGAAAATTATCTCCTACTTGCGTTAATTTTGGCAATTCTAGTTGTGTTAATCCTTCATTATAAATTAAGAAACTATTTCCTACTTGTATTAAATTTGGCAATTCTAGTTGTGATAATACTTGATTAATTGCTAGAAAATCGTCTCCTGTTTGTACTAAGTTTAATAATTTTAGTTGTGATAATACTTGATTAAATGATAAAAAACCATTTCCTACTTGTGTTAAGTTTGGAAAGTTAAGTTGAGTTAATCTTTCATTACAAGCTAAGAAATCATCTCCTACTTGTATTAAGTTTGGCAAGTTGAGTTGGGTTAATTCCTGATTTAATTTTAGAAAATTATCTCCTATCTTAGTTATATTCTTATTCTCATACTTAATAATTTGATTATTTTTATCAATTCCAATTATTACTGGTTCTTCTACATCTTGTAGATATACTTTGATTATTCTATATACATTTTTATCATCAGATTTTACTACCTCTATTTTCTCTATTTCTTGTAAATCATCAACAAATGAATCTTCTATATCTGGACACACTTCTATCTTTTTATTTTTTTTGTCTATATAAAAATAATCAATCAACAATCCCTCTTCTGGGGTTCCAACACTTATTACTTCTCCTCCTTGTCTAATAATTATATTCCCTGGACAATAATACTCTCCATCTATTTCAATATTGTATTTATAATATTTTCCGTCATTTGCTACTACATAACCAGGTATCTCAAATTCTTGTATGTTTACAACATCTAATTCTAATCCATATTCTTTTTGCAATAATACTGAAAAACTTTGTGTTAATCCTGGAATTATTCTATCTAAATCATTCCCATATGTCGCATCTGGATTAGTTACTGTATGATTATATCTATTTTTTATTGATACAATACAAACTCCTTGTCTACTAAATTGTATTCCCATAACAGATGTTCCATATTCATCTTCTCTTTGTGGACTTTTAAATTCTTCCCTTTTTATATCTTCTGCATTATTTTTTACAGCAAAAAATACAACATCTCTACTTAATCTTCCTCCACCAAATGTACATAACTCTTCACCTGAATACGTATATAATAATCCTTGATGCAAAATACTTCCAGGTTTGTAATATTTTCTGAATTTTTGTATATCTTCTTCTGATAAACATTCGTATAAATCATATCCTGCTTCTTCCAAAAGCTCATATGGAGTCTTTTCCTTTATCTTTTTCTTTTCTGGATCTCCTATATCAACTTTACTATATATATAACTTTTGAATTTTTCTTTCAGTTTATATCTTATTATATCTTCACACAAAGTCTTACTATTTGTAGAAAATAATTCAGATAATATCTTAAATAGCATTCCATCTTTCTCTAATAACGTAGGGAAAAGCTTTCTACATAAATGCATGAAATCCTCTCCATATGCTTTTCTTATATCATTTAATTCTTCTAATAAATTAGCCATTTTTTCCTCCTGTTCATATAATCTCTTTAGATATATTTCCGTATTATTATAAGTTTTATTATTTTATATCCTCTATTAATATATAATATACTTTTTCTTTATATAATAATTATAACAAAAAAATTCCAAAAATCAATACTTAACTTGTTTTGAACTAACTATTGATTACAATTCTATATTTACCAAAATATACAACAAACTTACTATAACTCTAAATTTCTTATTTTATTAATAATTACAAAAAATTTTTTAATATTATTCTTGATTTAATAGTTTTACTTTTTTTCTAATTTTAAATACCATTCCTTTCTTCTAAGAAGCACACATAGATATGAAAAAAATAATATTTCTTTCAAATTAATAAAACCTAATACACTTTTATTTTAATTTATCATATCTTTAAAATAATTAATAGCAGTATTTTCATTGAATTTTAATGTTGAATGTATAAAAATTCCTTCGTAATCAGCATTTGATTCATTATCTATGTACATATAGTAATCTCCATTTTGTGAATTTCCAAACACAATAATATAGCATTTACCATATTTAGAATTAAATGTATCTAATATTTTTATCATATTCTTATAATTATTATTTTCCTGTGTATTGTTTATATTAGTAGATTTTATGAACTCATATATTATATTTATTACGTTATTATTGCTTTTTAAATTTTTATTATAAGAAGTAACTGTATATGAAAAACGATTACCAAAATATGTTCTAGAGTTATTATAGTATTTATCGTAAAATCTATATAGTTTGTGATCAATGTAATTATACCAATATTGAATTTCATCCTTAGTTGTGTATATGAAATTATTATCACTTAAGTATACATTTTTTGTATCATAATCTGATTTTATTAATTCATTATTTTCCTTTGAATAATATTTATAATTACAAATATAATATTTTTGATTGATTTTTTTATCATTATTTAAGTTTTTTTCAATTATTTTTACTAATTCATCTTTGTTTTCAATAAAATATGTATTTTTACTATAGAAATTATTTATTTTTTTAGTTTCGATTAATTTTGCTTCATATATATTAACATCAACTTTACCAATATCATTATTATCAGTTGTTGTTGATAGTATAACACGGATACTTAAAAGTACTACTAGAATCAAAACTACTAATATTTTAATTATTTTGTTATGCTTGATTAAATTTCTTGCTTTTACTTTGGGATTATCTTTAGTTATATCATCTATAAAATTCTCTATCGCCATATTTTCTATAGGAATATATACTTTTTCTCCATTATCTGTTCTTATTTTTAGTGTTTTTTTCTTTAAATCATATAAATGAAACAATACAAAATTAAAATAATACCAGAATTTAATAAGAATAATACTCAAAATAGATCCGATTGTTATGGTATCAAAAACACTCACCGTTATAAGTTTTTTTGTAAATTCATTTCCCAAATGTAATATTTCAGTTATAATTGAAGTCTTAAATATGATGTTACTTATAAGAAATGGTATTATTATCATTCCTATATAAGTTATAATATTTTTTATTTCTATTATATGTTTATATTTTACTTTTATGGAAGTAATATTACTTATATTTATTGTTGTTCTTCCTAATAAAAATGGCATAAATAGTCTTGAAAAAAATATGGGTAAATTTCTCCTTAATTGAATTATTTTTCTTCCATCTATAATCTTTTTTTCTTTCTCTTTACCTATTATCGTTATGTTACCATCTTCTATTATTACATCAGTAGTAATTCCAGCTTCTACAAATTCTCCTTTATCTCCTTCTATCCATGAAGTTTCAGAATAATATTCTTTCATTATTAAAACTCCTTATTATCAATCTATTTATATATATTTTTTTCTTTCTTTTTTGCCGTTTTCTGTCGGTTTCATATTTATAATCTTTGTTTCAGTATCTTTCAAATATAATTTTATCATTAATATAAATAACACAGTCAAAATTGAGCTTACAACCATTTTATCTGGTGTTTCTTTAGAAATTGCTAAATCTAATTAATACCAAAATCAGTAATAATTTTACAAGATCTTTTATCTAGATTTTTAAATATACTATAAGCTTTTAACATAATTTATCTCATATGAATCCTTTTTATTTCAATATTTTCCAACTACCTTTTTTAGTTGAGCCTTCTCTTGTAATAATTTCTTTTTTTCTTAATATATCTAAATTATACTTTATTCCATCTGCTGTTATTCCTATTTTTTCAGCTAGTTCATTTCTAGTAATATATTGATTTTCCTTAATCAGTTCTAATATTTTTATCTGTGTGTCTGTCAAATTTTCTTGGGTAGTTTTTAGGGTAGTTTCTTGGGTAGTTTCTTGTTGCTTTACAATCATATCATCAACAGCCTCATCAATAACTTCAAGCATAAATTCTATAAATTCATTTGAATTTCCTACATTATTACAAGTTTGAATTGCAGTATAATAGCCTTCTTGGTATTTTCTAATTATGCTTTCAATAGGAATGTATTTAAATAGTTCTTTCCAATGAGCAAGTATTGCTGTTTGCCAAAGTCTTGCTGTTCTTCCATTCCCATCTGAAAAAGGGTGTATAAATACAAATTCATAATGGAATATAGAAGATAAAATAAGTGGATTTACATCTTTCTTTACTTTATTCATCCAATTAAATAGATTGTCCATTAAAGTAGGAACCATAGTATGAGGTGGAGCCATAAAAATTTGTATATTTCCATCATATACAGCTTCTCCGTGATTTCTAAACTTTCCACTATCATCTTCAATAGCAAAAGTTAATATCCCCTGTATTTTTTTCAAATCTTCTACAGAATATGGATTTACATTATCTATTTCTTCATAAGCCTTATAAGCATTTTTAACTTCTTGTATATCTCTTTGTTCTCCAATTACAGCTTTTCCATTGATTACTGCTTCAACTTGAAATAGTGATAATTGATTATTTTCAATAGCTAAAGAAGAATGAATTGATTTAATTCTTGTCTTTCTTCTTAACTCTGGGTATCTATTTAAACTTTCAAAATAATTAGCTTCTCCAATTTTCTCCATTATTTTTGTTGCCAAATTTAACATTTTGTCAGTTATTGTATAAGGTGGGTATTCTAATTCCATTTCAAACCTCCAATTCATAGTTTCAATATCTTTCAAATATAATTTTATCATTAATATATCTCTTTTGCTGGTATCGATGGTGGAACTCCCCTGCGGACCGCGTCAGAAAAACAGTCCACTAGACTGTTTTTACCTGCGTTTCGTTAATCTTTTTGAAATTACATAAATCCTGTCCAACAAAACGGCAATCAACTAATTGATAAAAAGCTTTTTGCTTTTTATCAAAAGTTTCTTAGCCTTCGCAATGTCACTTCATCTGCCACCGGCAGCGTTTCCATTGCTCAGCTTTTTGAGCCCCACTTTATAACTTAGAAAAACCAAATAGCTAAAGCTATTTGGTTTTCTAGTACCGACGACGTAGATATTTACAACTCGTCGACTCTCTTGAACGATTGATATAAAATCAATCAAGTTATAATTATATTAACAGATTACTAAATAAAAATCAAGTAATTTTCTTAAAAACTTTTACGAAAATTTGTTTTTTTATTGTTTTATTGTAAAATGTATGTTATACTAACTGACATAGGAAATGAGAATAAGCAGATGTGGTTTTGCCACCAAACTATACGATTCTTCGTAGGAGAGGTGGTGATGTTTATGGTTAAAGTGATACTATTTTTTATAATATCCTTTATGTTATCTTTAACATTAAACGTTGCCTTAACAGCAGTTCTATATAAGAACTGGGTTGATAAGCAACTACATAAATAAAAAAAAGCTCACATCTGTAAACTTGGTGGTTTAGATGTGAGTTTTCTAATCTATACCGGCAAGACCACGTTTGTGGAATTGTCATTTCCTATATTTATTATACACAGATTATATGAAAAAGTCAAATGAAATTCTTATTTTCTAAAGAATTTTTTAATATTCTTCTAACTCTGATAATTTAATCTTTTTAGTCAAGTTAGAGATATATACATCATTAGAATAATTAAAAACTAAAAAAGTAATATTATTAATAATTACTCTATGAGGTTCAATATACGAAATATTAGTTCTTTCAATTTTTCTAATACTACCATTTACAAACTTTGGAGTAACCTTTGAAAACTCACATATAAATTCAAGCCTTTGCTTTAGACTTTCTTCAAATTGTAATTCTTGCTTAATTATATTCATTTAAAATACCATCCCTTCTTTATAGATTTAGGATGATTTTTTGCAAAAGAAAAAATCAACCATTTTACTGATTGATTTTTGTATCTATCTGTTCTAAAAGTTCGAACAGATACGTCGTTGGTGCCGATGGTGGGACTCGAACCCACATGGTTTCCCGCAGCATTTTGAGTGCTGTGCGTATACCAATTTCGCCACATCGGCATATTTAATTAAATTTAATATAATACATTTTATATCAAATTTACAAAAATTATTCTAGCACAAAAATTATTGTATGTCTATACTTTTTTTAAAATTTTGATACTATTGTTAACAGGTTATTACAATTCACAGCAAAAGAGTAACTAATAGAACAATTCGGAAAGCTTAATATAAGCTATACTTTAACATTTTTCTTTGGCTTTCCGTTAATTTGTTTGCTGCGCGAGATTTTCAGTTATGAAAATCTCTGTGCATCTTTGCGCGTAGCGCTTTTTTATAATAGGAAAGGATTACTTTCCTATTATAGAACAATTCGGAAAGCAATAAAATAAGTCAATTTACGCTTTCCGTGAATTTGTTCGCCGCGCGAGATTTTCAGTTATGAAAATCTCTGTGCATCTTTGCGCATAGCACTAAATTATTTATATGTCTGTGAATTATAATTTAAAGACACTCCTTTGTGTTTAAAAATGAATGTTTAAGGACTGTCCCTAATGTTCATTCAACATCTGCCTTCCATAACCCATGTTTATTACAATATGAATATAAAGTCGCTCCTGAAATATATGGAAATCTAACTTCTGCTTCTTGTTCAGGATACAATTTTACTGTAATTTCCTTATTTTCTTTAATTAAACTAATCCACTCTATAAAATGTTCCTTTTCCATTACATGATTTACTTTTACTACTATTTCATCTTCTATTTTTTCATATACTGGAACATGCTTTTCAACTGCTGCATCTACTGAATTTGGAACTAATATATCCATTTCTTCTCCACAACATTTTATTCCACAACCATCACATTTACAATCTTCTAAGATTTTTATCATTGCTCCACATGATTTACATTTTTTTATTATTAATTCATTTTTCATATTCAAATTTTCCTTTCCTATTTTTTTATAAATAATATCATAAAAAAATATAATTTTCAATTGAATTACTTCTCCTTATTCAATTAAATTTTATTTAACTGAAATCACAATTTAGAAAATTAAAAATTTATAATAGGAAAGAATTACTTTCCTATTATATAAAAAAGACTCATAGTATTTTATTTCAAAGGTATTACGAGTTTGCTTTTTTTCTTTAAGTAAAATACTTAAAGAAATTTTTCTACAATTTTTCTATTTCTTCTTTGGTTAGTCCTGTGAATTCTATAATCTCTTCAATTGGCTTTCCTGCATTTTTCATTTTTTTAGCTATTTCTGCTTCTTTTTCTTTAGCTCCTTCAATTCTTCCGTTTTCTTCTCCAATCTCAATACCTTGCTCTCTAGCATATTGCATTTTTAGATTATATAGATTTTTTTCCATTATTTTATCATTTATTGTTTCCCATAATTCTCTATCTCTTAATACTTCTT
>CANQLM010000053.1 GCA_947624735.1 uncultured Clostridia bacterium
AAGTACCGGCAGCTGAAAAAATTGATTTAGATGAAAATAAAAATATAGTTGGAATTTTCTAAAAATATATAATTTTGGTACAATGATTGTTGACATATATTTTCGCTAATAAAACAACGTAATAAAAAAGTAACAATTTCAAATATTTCTTTATCAAATTAAAATTACAAAACAAGAATTCTAATTTTAGAATTCTTGTTTTATGTTTAATAATATGATGAAAATTTGTACTTTAAAGTAGTATGTTAATAATTTAACTTAATATTATGTTGACAAATTACATGGAAAAATATATAATGTTAGATATAACTAACAATATAGAGGGTAAATATGGAACTTTCAAATAGTAAAGAAGAATATCTAAAAACAATGTACATATTAAAAAATACAAAAGGAGAAATAAAAGTTACAGATATAGCAAATAAACTTGGTAAAACTAAAGCAAGTGTAAATAGTGCAATAAATAATTTAAAACAAGAAGGTTTAATAAACTACGAACCATATGGAGAAATAATGCTTACAAGTGAAGCTGAAAAAATTGCACAGAAAATAATTGAAGCTAATGATATTGTTAAACTTTTTTTAACAGATATAATTGGAGCAACAACTGAAGATGCAGAAAAAGAAGCAAAAGAAGTAAAAACAGTATTAAGTGATAATACACTAAATAAACTTGCAAGGTATACACATAAAGAATTAGGATTAACAAGTTTAGAATGTGGTTATGACATAAATAATGAAAGATGCATTAAATGTGCAAGAAGGAAAGAGAAGAAAAATTAAAGTATGGAAAAAGTTTTATTAGGAATGAGTGGAGGAGTTGATAGCTCAGTATCTGCAATACTTCTAAAAGAAGCAGGATATGAAGTAATAGGAACAACCTTAAATTTGTTTTCGGAGACTGCTTGTTGTTCGTACATAGATGTTAAAAATATTTGTACTAAGCTAGGAATTTCTCATTATATATTAGAAGGAAAAGACGAGTTTAAAAAGTATGTAATTGATAATTTTATAGATTGTTATTCAAATTGCTTAACTCCAAATCCTTGTATTGAATGTAATAAATATCTTAAATTTGGACTTATGTATGAAAAAGCAAAAAAGCTTGGATGCAAATACATAGCAACAGGACATTATGCAAAAACAGAATATAGTGAAAAATATAATAGATGGGTATTAAAAAAATCAAAAGCAATAAAAAAAGACCAAAGCTATGTTTTATGGAATATTCCAAAAGAAATGCTAGAGCATATACTATTTCCATTAGCTGAGTTTGAAGATAAAGAACAAATTAGAGAAATAGCTAAAAAACATAATTTAACAGTGGCTAATAAACCAGATAGTGAAGATATATGCTTTATACCAGATGGAAACTATAAAAAATTTTTAGAAGATAATTCGAATTTAAAACCTAAAGAAGGAGATATTGTTAATAGTAAAGGAGAAGTATTAGGTAAACATACAGGACTTTATAATTATACAATTGGACAAAGAAAAGGTTTAGGAATTTCTTATAAAGAGCCATTATTTGTAATTGGATTTAATAAAGAAAATAATCATGTTATAGTAGGAACAGAAAAAGAATTATATAAAAGTGAAATTGTAATCAAAAATATTAATTTACTTCTTTTTGATAATATAAGTAATCCTATAAAGGTAAATGTAAAAACAAGATATAGCACTAAGGAAGCAAAAGCAGAGGCAATTCAATTAAATTCAGATGAAATAAAAATAACTTTTGAAGAGCCACAAGCAAGAATAACTCCAGGACAATCTTTAGTTATGTATATAGATGATATAGTTGTAGGTGGGGGAAAAATAGAATAATGGAAATACATAATTTTGATGAGTTAATGAACTATATAGAGGATTTTGAAAACAATCCTGAAAAAATGCAGAATTTAAAGAAAAATGCATTTAAATATTTAAGACTATGTAATAAAGAAAATGTGATAACATTTTTAAATAAAATTTCTGAATCTAATATAATAATGAATGTACTATCATATAATTTAAGCTCTATTTATATGGATTATGGAATGAAAGCCATTCTTATAATAACAAAAAATCAAGATTTTCCACAAAGATATGGTGCAATATACACTGCATGTAGTAGATATAACCCAAACGAGATTACATTAAAACAACTTATTGATAGCCTTTTAGATGCTGGTGAAAGAGATTATATAATAAGAAATATGCCTGAAATCATATCATCAGAAAATATTAAGATACTTTTAAATGATGGAATATTTAAAAAGTTAAAAGAAGTAGATGAAAGTCAGTTTAGAAATATAACACCTTATATAGTAGCTAGTATGACAGGAAAACCAATTCAAACGATTGATAAGGATTTGCTTAACACTTTATGCGTTATAGTTAATCAACTTGTAGAAAATGAAGAACTAGATATGTCTGATTTGGAATATGTAGATAGAGGAAGCACTAGTGAAGTATTTAGAATAGGTAGTAAAGTTATTAAGTTTGGCATTCCAAGAAATACTAATAAAATACCATATCATAGAAGAATATTACAACCGTTAATTAGAAGAAATATTAAGTCTGGAGATAGTGAAATATATGTTGAAATAGCAGAATACATAGAGCAAGATAATACTATTACAGACGAAGATGTATACCAAATCTACAAAGAATTAAGAGATGAGGGAATAGTTTGGATAGATTGTAAAAAAGCAAATGTAGGAAGACTTATTAAAGATAATAGCGAACATTATAAAGAACCATTAAACTTAAGAAATGAAACAGTAGGATATATTCATGATACAATAAAAGAATATGAACCACCAATAGCAAAAGGAAAGATAGTTATACTTGATACGGATTTGATTGTAAGGGAGGAAGACCTAAAAAATTTAAGGTTAAACCATAATATTGATATGAGATTTTTTGCTAATTGTGAGGGAAGATACCAAAAAGAAAAAGCAGAAAATACCATAGAAGAAAGGTAAAAAATTTATATAGCAAGTGAAAAAGTAAACGAATTATAATATATTATAAATAAATATTAAAAATATTGTATAAAAAAAGCTAGTTTGATATAATCAAGCTAGCTTTAATTTTTATTAAAAATGTTGACATAACAATAAATACTTGTACATATAAATTAGTATAAAATTTAACTTAAGAAGGGAGAAAATAAATGGAAAATTGTATGGATGAAAAAGTAAGAAAAGAGACTAAAGCAATTCTTTCAAAATATAAGCAAACTAAAGACAATTTAATAATGATATTAGAAGAAGTGCAAAAAAAGTTTGGCTATGTTCCAAAACAAGCACAACTTGAAATATCAGAATATTTAGATGTTCCAGTAGCTGAAATTTATGGAGTTGTTACCTTTTATTCAAGATTTACAACAAAACCAAAAGGAAAATATAATGTCTCAGTTTGCCTAGGAACTGCTTGCTTTGTAAAAGGTTCAAAAGAAATATTAGAAAGAGCAAAACAAAAACTTGGACTTGAAGAAGGAGAAACTAGCAAAGATGGAAAATTCTCATTAGATTCAACAAGATGTGTTGGAGCATGTGGACTAGCACCAGTTTTTACAATTAATAACGAAGTTTATGGAAAAGCTACAGTAAAAAAATTAGATGAAGTTATTGATGAATATATGAAAAAAGATTAAAGAAAGGAGTTTCATATAATGCTTTGGTATTATATGAGAAAAAAGAGATGAAAACTGCAAAGCAATTAGAAGAAATAAGAAAAGCAAAAAGAAAAGAATTAGATTTAAGAGTAAACACTAAGGCTGATTCTAGAGAAAAGCACATACTTATTTGCCATGGAACAGGATGTACATCATCAAAATCACCAGAAATTTTAGCTAATTTTAATAAAATAATAAAAGAGAAAAAAATAAAAAATGTAAGAGTCATTATGACAGGATGCTTTGGAATTTGTTCCAAAGGACCAGTTGTAATAATTAGACCTGACGATACCTTTTATTCAATGGTAACACCAGAAGACTGTGAAGAAATTATAGAAGAGCACATAATAAAAGGAAAAAGAGTAGAAAGACTTTTATGCAAAGACGTTACAGGAAAAATGGTTGATAGACTAGATGACTTAGCATTTTATAAAAAGCAAAAACGTATTGCACTTAAAAACTGTGGAGTAATTAATCCAGAAGATATTGATGAATATCTTGCATTTGATGGATATAAGGCATTAGAAAAAGTTTTAACTAGTATGTCACAAGATGAAGTAATTAATGAAGTTACAAAATCAGGCTTAAGAGGACGTGGAGGAGCAGGATTCCCTACAGGAAAAAAATGGGCTTTTGTAAAAATAGAAGATAATAAACAAAAATATGTAGTATGTAATGCAGATGAAGGAGACCCAGGAGCTTTTATGGATAGAAGCATTTTAGAGGGAGATCCACACTCTGTAATTGAATCTATGGCAATAGCAGGATATGCAATAGGAGCAGATAAAGGTTATATATATGTAAGAGCAGAATATCCAATTGCTGTACATAGACTAGAAGTAGCAATAAAGCAAGCAAGAAATTATGGACTTTTAGGAAAGAAAATTTTAGGAAGTAAATTTAATTTTGATGTAGAAATTAGATTAGGTGCAGGAGCATTTGTTTGTGGAGAAGAAACTGCACTTCTAGAATCAATAGAAGGAAAACGTGGTCAGCCAAGATTAAAACCACCATACCCAGCACATAGTGGATTGTGGGGATGTCCAACTCTTATTAATAATGTTGAAACTTATGCAAATATTACAAGAATAATATTACAAGGAGCTGACTGGTATTCTTCAATAGGAACAGAAAGTTCAAAAGGAACGAAAGTATTTGCTTTAGGTGGAGATGTTAATAATGTTGGATTAGTAGAAGTACCAATGGGAACAACTCTAAGAGAAATTGTATTTGACATTGGTGGTGGAATTCCAAATGGAAGAAAATTTAAAGCTGCTCAAACGGGTGGACCATCAGGAGGATGTATTCATGAAGAACACTTAGATACACCAATAGACTATGAATCATTATCTAGCATAGATTCAATGATGGGTTCAGGTGGACTTATTGTTATGGATGATAGCAAATGTATGGTTAATATAGCTAAATTCTATCTAGAATTTACTGTAAGTGAATCTTGTGGAAAATGTACGCCTTGTAGGATTGGAACCAAGAGAATGCTTGAAATTCTTCAAAAAATATGTGAAGGAAAAGGAACAGAAGAAGATTTAGTAAATCTTGATGAATTAGCAAAATCAATTAAAGTGGCATCTGTTTGTGGACTTGGTCAAACTGCACCAAACCCAGTATTAAGTACAATGAAATACTTTGCAGACGAGTATAAAGAGCATGTAATTGACAAAAATTGTAGGGCAAAAGAATGTAAAGAATTAGCCAAAATAGTTATAGATAAAGAAAAATGCAAAGGATGTGACTTATGCAAAAAGGTTTGTCCAGTTTCTGCAATTAGTGGAGAAGTAGGTAAAATTCACGAGATAGACCAAAACAAATGTATTAAATGTAGAACATGTATGCAAAAATGTCCATTTAAGGCAATAGGATAGGAGGTAATTATATGAAAAAGAATTTAGTACATCTAACAATAGATGGTAAACCAGTAGAAGTAGAAGAAGGAACAACTATTCTAGAAGCAGCAAGAAAAATAAGTATAGATATACCAACACTTTGCTTTTTAAAAGATATAAATGAAAATGGAGATTGCAGAATGTGCGTTGTATCAGTAGAAGGCAGAAGAGGACTTGCAACATCTTGCATACAAAAAGTAGAAGAAGGAATGGTTGTAAAAACAAATACTCCAGAAGTAATGTCAGCAAGAAAAATGGTTTTAGATTTAACTTTATCTAATCACCATAGAGATTGTTTGACTTGTATTAGAAATGGAAATTGTGAACTTCAAGCACTAGCAATAAAATATAATGTTCAAAATGTAAAATATGATGGTGAAAAACTAGAACCAAAAATTGATGATAAATCTCCATCAATAGTAAGAGATTTTAAGAAATGTATTTTATGTAGAAGATGCGTAAGCACTTGTAAAAAAGTACAAGATATTGGAGCAATAGATGTAACTCAAAGAGGATTTTCATCTTGTGTATCAACAGTAGATAATGTAAGTTTAAAAGATTCAAATTGTGTATACTGTGGTCAATGTATAGAATCATGTCCAACAGGAGCTCTTCATGAAAAAGAAGAAATAGATAAAGTATGGGAAAAATTATATGATGATTCTATAATAAAAATTGCTCAAACAGCACCAGCAGTTAGAGCAGGTCTTGGAGAAGAATTTAATATAGCTCTTGGAGAAAATGTTCAAGGAAAGATGGTAACAGCTTTAAAAAGACTAGGATTTGATAAAGTATTTGATACAAATACAGGAGCAGACTTTACAATTATGGAAGAGGCAAATGAATTTGTAGATAGAATTAAAGAAAAGGGAACATTACCTATGGTAACATCTTGCTGTCCTGCTTGGGTTAGATTTGCAGAGAAAAATTTCCCAAGTGAATTACCACATTTATCAACTTGTAAATCTCCACATCAAATGTTTGGAGCAATAATTAAATCATACTATGCAAAAAAATATAATGTAGACCCAAGCAAAATTTTCTTAGTATCTATAATGCCTTGTATAGCTAAAAAATATGAGGCTACAAGACCAGAAATGGAAGCAGACGGAATAAGAGATGTAGACAGCGTTATAACAACAAGAGAACTTGCTAGAATGATAAAGCAAAAAGATTTAGAATTTACTACATTAGAAGAATCAGAATTTGATGATCCAATGGGTGAAGCAACAGGAGCAGGTGCAATATTTGGAACAACAGGTGGCGTTATGGAAGCAGCATTAAGAACAGCGGCTGATGTTTTAGAAGGAACAGACGTTAAAGAAATAGAGTATAAAAAGGTAAGAGGAGAAAAAGGAATAAAAGAAGCAACATTTAAATTAGCAGGAAGAGAATTAAACATCGCAGTTGTCTCAGGATTAAAAAATGCAAGAAAAGTAATGAATGAAGTAAAAGAAAATAAATCAAAGTATGACTTTATTGAAATTATGGCATGCCCAGGAGGATGTGTAATGGGTGGAGGCCAACCGATAAAATCTTCTAAAACAAGAGCAACGACTGATGTTAGAAAATATAGAGCAGACAGTTTATATAAAATAGATGAAAAATCAAAAATAAGAAAATCACATCAAAATCCACAATTAATTAAAATATATAAAGAATTTTTTGAAAAACCAGGAAGCAAAAAAGCACATAAATATCTGCATACTGATTATAAAAAACAGAAAAAATATGAATTAGAATAGGAAAATATATTATGGATGAAAAAAATAATGATTTATTAGGAGCAATCAATGCAATAAAGCATAATGAACTAGAGGAAAATACAAATGATGATGAAGGCACATTTGAGGTAGAAGAAGAAAGTTTATATCCAGAAGAATTAGCAGATACTACTTTAGAAAGAGCTTTTATTGGATTATTATTAAATGAAATAAAAGCAATTTCTATATATAATTTTATGTATGATGAATGCTACTTTGCAGATGAAGAATTATTTAATGTATACAAAAAAATTCTTTTTACAGATGGTGAAAAATATGCACCAGTAAAAGCAAAGGAAGGCTACAATTTTGCAAAAGAATCTAATGAATTATATAATCTAAAAAATGAATTAAAAGCTGAATATGCAGGTTCAAATTTAAAAATTGATGATGTATATAATAGATTAAAAAAATTATTTATAATAAGAAAGAATTATTTAGGAATCCCAGTAAAAGAAATTCAGCCTAAAATAGCAGAAATACTTAATTATGAGTTATATGATAAAATGACAGCAGAAGATGTAAAAAATACAGTTGAACAAGTAACAGCAACAGAAAAATTTAAAAGGGCAGTGCTTAATAATGATTTAACTGGTTTTCTAATAACAGGAGATAATACTCTAACAAATGGATTATATTTGCCTTTCCCAATTCTAACAAACGTGTTTAAAGGAATAAGAAAAGGAGAAACATCAGCTTTTGCAATGCCATCAAACTCTGGAAAAAGTAGATTTATGATAAATTTAGCAGCATTTATAGCACTAGTTCATCAAAAAAAGGTATTAATAATCTCTAATGAAATGTCAGAGGAAAAAATGAAGCTATGTTTAATAACTACGATTATTAATAATCCAGGAATTCAAAAAATGCATAGCCTAAATATAAACGTTTCTGAAAATGAACTATTAGAATTTAAATTTAAGCCAGATAGTGCAGACGGTGTGCAAGTTGATGAAAATGGCTATGTACTAAGACTTGAAGGAGAAAAGCAAATAGATTTTGCAAAAAGATTAGTAAATATATCTACAACTTTTAAAATGGTTACACAAATTACTAATTGGTATAATTCTAAATGTAAAAACTCAATTCATTTTATAGATATAACAGACCATACAAATGAAGAACTTAAAAAAGTAATAATGAATTATTATTACAAAGAGCAAATAGAATATGTATTTTATGATACATTAAAAACAGATATAGATAATATAGGCAATGGAGAAGAATTAAAAAAGACAGCAACAATTTTATCAAACTTAGCACAAAACTTTAATATGTTTATAGGTTCAACTCTTCAACTTGCAGAAACTTCAACAGACCCAATTAACTTAAGTGTAAATGATATGGCAGTAAGTAGAACAGTTAAAGAAGTATTAGACACTTTATGTTTATTTAAACAAATTCATACAGATAATTTAAAAAATTATCAATATTCACTAAATGAAACAGATACGGAAGTTTTTGAGTTAGAAAAATTTAACGACCCTGATGTTAGATATTATTCTTGCATTGTTGATAAAAATAGAGCAGGTGCTAAACCAAAATTGCTATTTAGATTAAATTTAGCATACAACAGTTGGGAAGAA
>CANQLM010000054.1 GCA_947624735.1 uncultured Clostridia bacterium
CCAAAATTAGCAATAATAAATAAAAAGGCTAATTTTGGAGGAAATATGAAAAAAGAGTTTGGAAAATATGTAGCAATAGTTTTAGGAATAATCTGTGTTATCCTTGCTATTGCTTTAATTTGCATAAGAGTGTCAAGTGTAAATGCACAATCAAGTGATAAAGATTTAAGAGAAAAAATTTCTGAAGAAATTTCTTACTTAGATTCTAGTATTAGTCAATTAATGAATAAAATGAATAATATAGATATCATAAAATATAAAGTTTATACAAAACAAATAGATGTACCTAAAGAAGATGAAAGCTCATCTAGCGGAAATTCTCAAGAATCGTCAGGAAGTTCTAGTGAGAATTCTTCGGAAGGAAGTTCAAGTCAAAGTGGCGGAGAAAATAGTTCATCAGGACAAACTTCAGGAGGACAAAGCCAAGGACAAGCTTCATCAGAAGGTCAAGGAAATACAACAAATGTATCTGAATTGGTTCCTAGTGTAACTTTAGAAGGAAACAATGAAGAAATAGATTGGAATCAAATTTCGTTTTTGGTAGAAAAAATTTATTCAATATGGCCAAGTGTAAATTTAGATTTACAAAAACAAGGAATATCGACAGAGTTAATAAATAGTTTTTCGCTATCAATGGATGGACTTATACAATCAATTAAAAATAAAGACAAGGGCAATACTTTAATAAATTTATTTAATATGTATATAAATATACCAAAATATTCTTCAAGCATAAGCGAAGACAATGATACTATTAATAAATATAATACTAAATTAAATATTTTAAATGCTTATGTATTAGTAAGTAATGATGACAATTGGAATAGTGCAATAGCTAGTGTAACTGCTGCTAAAAATTGTTTTGCAAGTATTGTATCAAATACAAAGGAAAATGAAGATAAAAAAAGTGCTATGCAGAAAGCATATGTTATATTAGAAGATTTGGAGAGAATTACCCAAATAAATGATAAGCAAATATTTTTTATGGGTTATAAAAATGTAATGCAGGAATTAGAAACTATATAAAAATTAGTCTTGAAAAAATAAATTTGCTATGGTAAAATCTGCTTATGGGCATAAATACATTGTTCACTTATTATAGCCTCATGTGAAAGGAAAAATAATGAATATCACTAATATAATAGCAAATGAATTAAATATTAAAGAATATCAAGTTGAAAAGACAATAAATTTAATTGATGAAGGAAATACAATCCCATTTATTGCAAGATATAGAAAAGAAGTTACAGGTAATTTAAGTGATGAAGTTTTACGTAACTTAGATGAAAGATTAACATATTTAAGAAATTTAGAAAAGAGAAAAGAAGAGGTAAAAACCTCAATAGAAAATCAAGGAAAATGGACTGAAGAAATTGGTGCAGATTTAGAGAAAGCACTTACATTAGCAGAAGTTGAAGATATTTATAGACCTTATAAGCAAAAGAAAAAGACAAGAGCAATTATTGCAAAACAAAAAGGTCTAGAACCATTATCTCAAAATATATTAGAACAAAAAGATTCGCAATCAGTAAATGAAATAGCAAAAACATTTATCACAGAAGAAGTTAAAAGTATTGAAGATGCAATATCAGGTGCAAAAGATATTATTGCTGAGATTGTATCAGATGATCCATATTTCAGAAAAAAGATTAAAAGTCTTTATTATAGAGAAGGAATTATAGATAGCACAGCTACAAAACCAGAAGAAAAATCTCCTTATGAAATGTATTATGAATTTAATGAAAAAATCTCTACAATTCCTAGTCATAGAATTTTAGCAATAAATAGGGGAGAAAAGGAAGAATTTTTAAAGGTTAAAATTTCTAAAAATGAACAAAAAATTATTGAACTTATATGTAATAAAATGATAACTTCGCAAGGAGAAAGGGCAAATATTATTAAAGAAGCTATAGAAGATAGCTGGCAAAGACTTATTGAACCTTCTATTGATAGAGAAATCCGCTCAGACTTAACTGAAAAAGCAGATAAACAAGCTATTAGCGTGTTTGGAAAAAATGCTAAACAACTTTTATTAGGAGCTCCTTTAAAAGGTTTAACTGTACTTGGATTTGATCCAGCTTATAGAACAGGTTGTAAATTAGCAGTAATAGATGAAACAGGTAAGGTTTTAGATACAGGAGTTGTATATCCAACAGAACCTCAAAATGATATAGAGGGAGCAAAAAAAGAATTAACAAGACTTATTGTAAAAGATAATATTAACATGATTGCTATTGGAAATGGAACAGCTTCAAGAGAATCAGAAATATTTGTGTCAGATACTATAAAAGAACTTAAAGGAAAAACAGGAATGGAAGTATATTATACAATAGTAAGTGAAGCGGGTGCATCAGTATATTCTGCATCAAAACTTGCTAGTGAAGAATATCCCGATTTAAATGTATCTTTAAGAGGAGCAATTTCAATTGCAAGGAGATTACAAGATCCACTTGCTGAATTTGTAAAAATTGATCCTAAAGCTATCGGTATTGGACAATATCAACATGATGTAGACCAAAAACAACTTTCAGAAAGTTTATCTGGTGTTGTTGAAGACGCAGTTAATGAAGTCGGAGTAGACTTAAATACTGCAACTTCATCGCTTCTTTCATATGTTTCAGGAATAAACTCTGGAATTGCAAAAAATATAGTAAAATATAGAGATGAAAACGGAAAATTTACAGAAAGAAAACAATTATTAAAAGTTCCAAAACTCGGAAAATCTGCTTTTGAGCAATGTGCTGGATTTGTTAGAATTTCGGACGGAAAAAATCCATTAGAAATTACTGCAGTTCATCCAGAAAGTTATGAAATAGCAGAAAAATTATTAAAAAGCATAAATCATAATAAAGAAGATATTTTAGATAAAGAAAAATTAAAAGATATAAAGACTAAATTATCAAGTCTTAATGTTTCAAAAACTGCTAAAGAATTAGAAGTAGGAGAAATGACATTAAGAGATATAATATCAGAATTATCAAAACCAGGAAGAGACCCAAGAGAAGATATGCCTAAACCAATTCTTAGAAATGATGTCTTAAAATTTGAAGACTTAAAGGAAAATATGGTTTTAACTGGAACAGTTAGAAATATAACTGATTTTGGAGCATTTGTAGATATAGGTGTAAAACATGATGGACTTGTACATATTTCTGAAATGAGTGATAAGTTTGTAAGAAAACCAACTGATATTGTTTCTATTGGAGACATTGTGAAAGTTAAAGTAATTGGAATAGATTTTGAGAAACAAAAGGTTAAACTAACAATGAAAAATCTTTGATCAATAAAAAAGATATGAAAATTTAAAAGTAAAAAAGAAATCTATAAAATAGGTTTCTTTTTTGTGAATATAACCTTCCGGCTTAGTCGGAGGATATTTATTATATTTATAATTAAAAAAACTTTACATAAAATAATTATTTGAAATGTAAACTTTTAAAAAATATAATTAAAAATCGTTAAAAAATGCAAAATATGAAGAAATATTTTCCTTTTTTTATAAAATTTTCCAAAATATCTAATTTTTATATTGAAAAAAATTTTTTTAATTATTATAAATTATATAATAGGAGGATATAAGAAATGGAAAATAAAAATGTAATATTTAACGATGTAGCAAATGAATGGTTATTGTTTAAGAAAACAAAAATAAAAGAATCAACATATTTAAATTATAAATATTTGATTGCAAACAAATTCTCAAAAACAATAGGCGAGAAAACTTTGGAAGAATTATTAAATTATGATTTTAATTATTTTATTGAACAATTAATGGAAAAATTATCCACCAAAACTGTAAAAGATACTGTTGTAATTTTAAAATGTATACTTAAGTTTGCGGAAATAAAATACGATATAAACTTTAAATTAAGTCTAGTATCCTCACCGACAATTTATAAAAAAGAAATAACTATATTTAATGAAAGAGAAAAAAGAAGAATAGAAAGAAAATGTGTAAAATTAAATGATATAAAAGAGCTAGGAGTGGTAGTTAGTATGTATGCTGGTTTAAGAATAGGGGAAGTCTGCGCCCTAAAATGGGAAGATATTGATTTTGAAAATAGAATAATAAATGTAACTCACACATTGCAAAGAGTTTATGTTAGTAGAAGAAATACTAAAGTTATTTATACAACTCCAAAAACGCAAAAATCTTTGCGCAAAATTCCAATTAATAATAATTTATATGTAATACTGAAAGTTTTTTCGAAGAACTACGATAAAGGTGATTTCATTCTATCAGGTGATAAGAATAAATGGATTGAACCAATAGCTTATAGATACACATATAAAAAAATTTTAAAAAGTGCAAAAGTTACTTATAAAAAATACCATACATTAAGGCATACATTTGCAACTAGATGTATAAATGTTGGTATGGATGTAAAATCCTTAAGTGAAATTTTGGGACATTCAAATGTTACAATTACATTAAATACTTATGTCCATTCTTCTTTTGCAACAAAAAACAAATTTATAAATAGACTGTAAAGTATTTAAAGAAAATGTAAAAAATAATAATTAAAAGTTGTTGACTATTTTTATTATTATTTATATAATCTAAATATAATATAAATCAATTTTTTAATTGATTTGGAATATAAGGAGAAATACCAATGATGAATTTAGAAAATATAGCAAAAATTGCATTAATATTTATAGTAGTATTATTAGTTATATACATCATATATGTTATTGGAAAATCAATATTTACTATTCCTAATGTATTAGAAGAACATAGTCCAACAAGTAACCAAGTTCAATATGTAGAAGGTGAAATGGATTACTTAAATTAATCTAAAATATTAATAAATTTTAACTTATAATTAATAAATTAAAGTTTAGTTTATTTATTGTGCTTTAAATATATATTTGACAATTATCAGAAAAAATAGTACAATTAAATTTAGTAAATTAAATAGTCGCGTATAGCAAGACCGAAAGGTAGCGTACGAGGAAAGTCCGGGCTCCAAAGAGCAAAGATGCTTGATAACGTCAAGTGAGGGTAACCTTAAGGAAAGTGCAACAGAAAATAACCGCCAGAAATGGTAAGGGTGAAAAGGCGAGGTAAGAGCTCACCGTGGATGTAGTGATACATCTAGCCGTGTAAACCCCATCTGGAGCAACACCGTGACTAGGAGGTTAAGACTGCTCGTCATCTCCTTATAATGGTGGCATGAGGCATATAGCAATATATGTCCTAGATAAATGACTATTCTAGACAGAACCCGGCTTACAGATTTACTATTAAAAATGAATTTAAGGAAAAAACAACGAAAACTTATAGGTATCTTGTATAAAGAGTTGACATAAGAAAAAAGTGTGCTATAATAACGACATAATTTATATGGAGATATATTAATGAAAATTATTGGAAATAAATCAAGTATCTTAATAATGATTGATATTTTATAATAAAGCACTAATTTTATGTGCTTTTTTTGTTGATTTTAATAAAATATATGCTATACTAATATACATATTTATAATATTAATTTCGAAAATTGTTAGAAAGGGGAATTTAATGAGCGATAATAATGATTTTGTAAAAGATATTACAAATATTGATGAAAATTTTGCCCAATGGTATACAGATATTGTAATCAAAGCGGAATTGGCCGATTATGCAGATACTAAAGGATGTATAGCAATAAAACCATATGGATATGCAATTTGGGAATGTATTCAAGCATATACAGATAAAAAATTTAAAGAAGTAGGAGTAGAAAATGTTTACTTTCCAGTTTTAATTCCAGAAAGTTTATTACAAAAGGAAAAAGATCATGTAGAAGGATTTGCTCCAGAAGTTGCATGGGTTACAGAAGCAGGTGGGGAAAAATTAGATGAAAGGCTATGTATACGACCTACTTCAGAAACTATAATCTCAACTATGTATGCAAAATGGTTAAATTCTTGGAGAGACTTACCATTTGTGTATAACCAATGGTGTAATGTATTAAGATGGGAAAAAGAAACTAGACCATTTTTAAGATCAAGAGAATTTTTATGGCAAGAGGGTCATACAATTCATGAAACTGCAAAGGAAGCTATGGACAGAACTATGCAAATGCTTGATATATATTCAGATGTTGCTGAAAATTTATTAGCTATTCCAGTAATCAAGGGAGTAAAGACAGAAAGTGAAAAATTTGCTGGTGCAGATTCAACATATACAATAGAAAGTATGATGCATGATGGTAGAGCTTTGCAAACAGCTACATCACACTATTTCGGACAAAATTTTACAAAACCATTTGAAATTAAATTTCAAAATAGAGAAGGAAAAGAAGAATATGCTTATCAAACTTCATGGGGAAGCAGTACAAGACTAATTGGAGGCTTGATAATGTCACATGGAGATAATAGAGGCTTAAAACTACCACCTAATGTTGCACCAATTCAAATAGTAATTGTTCCAATTGCACAACATAAGGAAGGAATATTAAAAAAAGCTGAAGAACTAAAAGATAGATTATCTAATATTTTTAGAGTAAAAGTCGATGATAGGGATAAATATTCTCCTGGATATAAATTTAATTACTGGGAAATGAAAGGAGTTCCTCTTAGATTAGAAATAGGACCAAGAGATATAGAAAACAACCAATGCGTAGCAGTTAGAAGAGACAATCAAGAAAAAATTAATATTTCATTAGACAACATAGAAAATGAAATTTCAAAAATATTAAGCAATATACAAAAGAACATGTTTGAAATGTGCAAAAAAAGACTAGAAGAAAAAACAAATGATGCAACTAATATGAATGAATTCAAAAGTATAATGGAAAAGAACCAAGGATTTATAAATGCAATGTGGTGTGGGAAAAAAGAATGTGAAGAAAAAATCAAAGAATTAACAGGAGCAAAATCAAGATGTATTCCATTTGAACAAAAAGCAATATCTAATAAATGTGTTTGCTGTGGTAAAAAAGCCGATAAAATGGTTATTTGGGCAAGACAATATTAATATTTTAAGGAGGTAAAAAATGAAAAAGAAAATAATAATAATTGGATTAATAATAATCATAGTTTTAATAGCAGTATTTATTGGAATAAAAGCAAATGAAAAAAAAGAAATATCTGAAATAAATTTGTCTTTAGGTAGTGAACCTAGCTCAATGGATCCGGCTATAAGTCTTACTATTGATGTAAGATCATATTTAGCTAATCTATTTATAGGCCTTATTTTCTTATGAATATTATTTTGTTCATAATAATATTTAACACCATTAGATAAACTATTTTCATAATAATGTAAAGAAGGATGAATAGGCAATCCTGCTTGTTTATCAACAATTAAGAACCAATCATCTTCATAAAGAATGGTTAATTTAATTTCTTTATTAGAAACAATATTAGAATTATCTTCATCATAATCTAATTGAATTATTACTACATCTCCATTTTTAAGTAAAGTATTATTAGCCTTTTTACCATTAATAAGCACATAATCATTTTTTATTTTTCTATAAAGCCTACTAGAAATATGTAGTTTATCCTTAATTATTTTAATTAAATTGGTTTCATCTCTTACTATATATTTAAGTTCCATATTTATATTTTAGCAAGAATATAAAGTTTTTGCAAGATATTCAATCTTTAAATTAAACAAGTAGAAAGAAGAAAATTTTTACATTTATTAATTAAAAATATTGTAATTTGCAATTATTTTTTATATAATAACTACATTAGTTGAACTATTAGAAAGGAGCACACAAATGAGTTTTATAGAAGAAATGAAATTAAAAGCAAGACAAGAACTAAAAACAATAGTTTTACCTGAAACAGAAGACGTAAGAATACTTAAAGGAGCAGAAATAGTTTTAAAAGAAGGATATGCTAAAATTATTTTATTAGGAAATAGAGACAACATTTTATCATTAGCAAATGAAAATAATATAAATCTTGAAAATGCTACTATTATTAATCCAATTGAATCTGATAAATTAGATTATTACACTAATAACTTATATGAACTTAGAAAAGAAAAAGGAATGACATATGAAGAAGCAAGAAAATTGCTTCTAGAAAATTCAAGATATTTTGCGTCAATGATGGTTAAAATGGGAGATGCAGATGGATTTGTTTCAGGTGCATGCCATCCAACATCAGATACATTAAGACCAGCCCTACAAATAATTAAAGGTGCTCCGGGAGTAAAGACAGTTTCAGCATTCTTCATAATGTGTGTACCTGATAAAGAATTTGGAGATAATGGGGTACTTATTTTTGCAGATTGTGGTATGAATGAAAACCCTTCAGCAGACCAATTATCTGATATTGCAATATCTTCAGTCTTATCATTTAAAGAATTAGTAAATAGTGAAGATGAACCTAAAATTGCAATGCTTTCATACTCTACAAAAGGAAGTGCAAAATCAGAGCTTACAGAAAAAGTAATTGAAGCTACAAATTTAGCACATGAAAAAAGTCCAGAACTACTTATAGATGGAGAAATGCAACTAGATTCTGCTATAATACCAGAGGTTGCTAAACTAAAGGCACCAAATAGCCATGTTGCAGGTTATGCAAATATTTTAATATTCCCTGACTTAAATTCAGGAAATATAGGGTATAAATTAGTTCAAAGATTTGCTCATGCTGAAGCCTATGGTCCACTATGTCAAGGATTAGCAAAACCTGTAAATGACTTATCAAGAGGCTGTACAGCAGAAGACGTTGCAGGTGTTGTTGCAATAACTGCAGTTCAAGCACAAAAAGTTTAATTGTTATAAATTTAGTTTCTAAAATGAATAGAAACAATTATAAATAAAAAATATAATGAATCACATAGTTCATTATGCAAGGAGGATAGTTTGAAAGAAATAATGAAAAAAATAAAACCAAAATAAGAAAAAAGGGCATAGTTCCCCCTTACCCCAGAAATTA
>CANQLM010000055.1 GCA_947624735.1 uncultured Clostridia bacterium
AGTTGAAAAAACACTAAAGGTAATATATAATAAATAAAAATAAACAAGAGAGGAGTTATAGACTAGGCAATGTAGCTTAGATTCTAAAATGTAAATAAAATGGAGGAAATTCTAAAAGATAAAGGAACCGTATATATAATAAAAAATGGTAAAGTTATAACATTAGAAATTGCCCCAACAATTCCAAGAGAGGATATTGAAGAAAATAAACTAGATAAAGTCTATTTTGATGAAAAAGAACTTGAATTAATTAGTAAATTAATAAACATTCCAAAAGATAAATTAAAAAGACTTTCTCCTGAGCATCTTTATGCATCTTTAGCAGATAGTGGTTATACAGTTATTAGAAAATATGTAAAAACGAGAATATCAGATAATTTTTTAGAAAACTATGTTATAATTGCAAACCAAATATCAAAACAAGACATTCCTATTATAAAACAATTGTGGAAAGATATTGGAGGAATTCATAATATTGGATATGATAATATTTATAATAGAGTTACCTATTCTTATGGCAGAGGATATGAATCGTTAAAAAAGGTAAGCCTTCAAGATAAAACAAAAAATACTGATTATATATTAGATGTTTTTCTAAGAGATAAAATAGGAGAACTAACTTTAGAAGAAGAAGAGATGCTTGATAATTATAGAAATTTTGACTTAAAAAAATTATTAACAACGCAAGAAAGTGTTAGAAAATACTCAATAAATAATGATAATTCAGGAATATATTTGATAACTCCAGAAGAAGTAATAGGAGTTACAATAAGAAATGGGTTACATCAATTTCAGGCAAGAGATGTTTTTACTAATCTTTATTTTGATGAATACATAAAATATCTAGATAAACCAGCTATATCAGATGAATGTGATATATATAACACTATAATTGTGCAAATATCATCTACAATGGGAGTTCCAATAATTCCATGGACTCCTAGAAAAATTAATACTTTTCAATATAATAGTTTAATTGAATTTTGTGAAACTTTAACAAAGATTAAAGAAGAAACTGGACTTGATTTTGACGAAATAGTTTGTAAAGATCCAGATGGTAAACATTTATACACAGACATTTTTGGATTTCGAGATATGTTAGAAGTAAATAAACAAAAACTAGTTGATGATGAAATTGAAGTTACTAAAAAATCAATCTTCCCTACAAGAACAGATATTGCAGATGAAGAAATTGAAAGTATTTTAAAAGAGAAAATAAGTAATAATTTAACTTTGGAAGAAGAGCAAGTCGGTGATAAAGTAAGAAAAGAAATAGAAAATAATATTAAGTCCAAGGGCAGTGAATCAATTTTTAATGGAAGAAAGCTATTAAGTGAAGAAAATATAATAGGAGATGAATTAACAGATAATAGTGAAAATCCTGATATCTAAACTATAGATTTAAACTTATGGAGATAAATTATGAGTGATTATAGTATAGCAATGCAAGAAAGTTATAAAATTATCGAAAAGATGGGTAATAAATATTTTATGCTCATTCCTGAAGATGTACGAAATAAAATTGAAAATTCTAGGAACAAAGAATACAAATTTGAATATGATGAAAATAAAACGTTGGCTGAACAACATATACAGCCTAAAACTTTAGATATACTTTCATATTTAAACTTTACATACTGGTGTACACAAGAAGAAAGAGAACAATTATTAAAAGAATATAATGAAAAAATATTAAAAGAAGAAAATGAAAAGAGAAGTCAGTATAACCCTGATGATCTCTTTAAGGAAAAAAAGGAAAATAATATAGAAAAATCTCTAATAAATATAGAACCTAAAGAGAAATTTATTAGAAAAGTTATTAAAAAGATAAGAGGCTTTTTTGTAAAACAATAATTAGATTTTTAAAGTAAAATATTTTACGAAAAATAACCCAAAAACCTTGTAATAGGGGTTGACATAGACAATTATTTATGATAAAATATTCTAGCGTATGTGGGATGCACATACGCTAGAAAAGATTTTACGCTGGAGGTGTATTAATATGGCAACAAAAGGAGCAAGAGAACATATAACTTTAGAGTGCACAGAATGCCACAATAGAAACTATGTTACAGAAAAAAATAAAAAGAATAATTCAGAAAGATTAGAAGTAAAGAAATATTGTAGATTCTGCAAAAAAACAACAGCACATAAAGAAACAAAATAATCCTTGTATTTTAATTGGGAGGAAGATATGGCTAAAAAGAAAGTAAAAAAGAATAAAAAAGTAGTTAATAAAGCTACCACACCAGTAGAAGAAGTAAATAAAGAAATACAAGATAATGCTGAGGTTTCAAAAAAAGAAGATAAAAAAGTTAAAGAAACTAAAACAGCTAAAGTAGACAAAAAACAAAACAAAAATAAAAGACATTGGTTTAAAGACTTTAAAGCAGAATTAAAAAAAGTTATTTGGCCAAGTAGAAAAGAATTATTTAGCAATACTGTTGTAGTTCTTGTTGTTGTTATAATTGTTTCTGTATTAGTATTTATTCTTGACTTAATATTTGAAGGATTAACAACATTAGGAGTAAAGCAACTTGAAAAACTTCAAGGAGACTCTAACGTAGTAAATGAAGTAGTTGTAGATAATGAAATTTCAGAAAATACAACTAATGTAACAGATGAAGGAGTATCTATAAACGAAACAACTGCAGAATAATAAGTATTGATAAAACAATTTATTATAAGGAGGCTAAACATGTCTCAAAAAGATTATGATTTAGAACCAAGATGGTATGTAGTTCATACATATTCAGGATACGAAAACAAAGTAAAAACTGACCTAGAAAAAACCATCAAAAATAGAGAGTTACAAGAATATTTCTTTGACATCATAGTTCCAATGGAAGAACAAATAGAAATAAAAGATGGAAAAAGAAAAACTAACATAAAAAAGGTATTTCCAGGCTATGTTTTGGTAAAAATGATTGTTACAGAACAAACATGGTATATTGTTAGAAATACTAGAGGTGTAACAGGATTTGTTGGTTCAGGAACAGATCCAATACCACTTACTGAATATGAAATTAGAAAAATGGGATTTGATATACAAGAAGTTAATGTTGATTATGAAGTAAATGACAATATAAGAGTAATCAATGGACCATTTGCAGATTTTACTGGAACTGTTACAGAAATAAACAAAGACAAGAAAAAAGTAAAAGTTTTAGTATCAATGTTTGGTAGGGAAACACCTGTTGAATTAGATTTTTCAGAAGTTGAAAAAGTCTAATTATTAATAAGAATTAGAAAAACTAATTTTTATAATTAATGCTTACAATCGTTGACACAAAATTATAATTTTGCCAACGGTTTAAAATAAATTATTTTAATATACAAACCAAAGGAGGTGCTAGAAATGGCTGACAAGAAAGAAGAAAAGGAAGTTATCATTAAATTACAAATTGAAGCCGGAAAAGCAACACCAGCTCCACCAGTTGGACCAGCTTTAGGAGGTAGTGGTGTAAACATTATGGACTTTGTAAAGCAATTTAATGATAGAACAGCTAAACAAGCAGGATTAATAATCCCAGTTGTAATCACTGTTCATCCAGATAAATCATTTGACTTTATCACAAAGGAACCACCAGTAGCAGTATTAATAAAAAAATCAATTAAATTAGCTAAAGGTTCTGGAAAGCCAAATAGAGAAAAAGTTGGAAAAATTACAAAGGCTCAAGTTGAAGAAATAGCTAAACAAAAAATGCCAGATTTAAATGCAGGATCATTAGAAGCTGCAATGAGTATGGTTGCTGGAACAGCTCGTTCAATGGGCGTTACAGTAGAAGATTAATAATTAATTGGGAGAAGCAAATGCTTCGCTAAAACCAAAGGAGGGAAAAATGAAAAGAGGAAAAAGATACCAAGAAAGTGCAAAATTGGTTGATTCTAAAAAATTATACTCAGCTAAAGAAGCATTAAGTATAATTGAAAAAATGCCTAAAACTAAGTTTGACCAAACTGTTGAACTACACGTTAAATTAGGAGTAGATTCTAAATATGCAGACCAACAAGTTAGAGGTACAGTAGTACTTCCAAATGGAACAGGTAAAACTTTAAAAGTTTTAGTATTTGCAAAAGGACCAAAAGCAGATGAAGCAAAAGCTGCAGGAGCAGACTTTGTAGGAGCTGAAGAGTTAATTCCTAAAATAGAAAAGGAAAACTGGTTCGATTATGATGTTGTTATAGCAACACCAGATATGATGGGAGTTGTAGGAAGATTAGGAAAAGTATTAGGACCAAAAGGATTAATGCCAAACCCTAAATCAGGAACAGTAACAATGGATGTTACTAAAGCAATTTCAGAAGTTAAATCTGGAAAAGTTGAATACAGACTTGATAAAAACAATATTATTCACTTAGGATTCGGTAAAGTTTCATTCGGTGAAGAAAAATTACTTGAAAACTATGATGCAATAATGTCAGCAATTATCAAAGCAAAACCAGTTGCAGCAAAAGGTCAATATATTAGAAGCGTATCAATAGCACCAACAATGGGACCTGGTTTGTATATAGACCAAAAATAATTTAGATAATCGATAAATTAACTGTTTAAAACAGTTAAAAGTAGCCAAAGACAGTAGGCAAAAAGGTAAGTCCTACCGAGGTTAAAGTAAGAGAGAATGTAAAGTTCAATCTATTTAGCCTCGTATGGCTATAGATTGAACTTTTTATTGATTTTATTGTTTATAGCAAAATATCTTTTTGCTAAGAATTTTAAAATAAAAATAATATTAGGAGGTGAAAAAGAAAAAATGGCAAATAAAGAAAACATTGCAAAAAAGGAAGCTGAGGTTAAAGAATTAGCTGAACATTTAAAAAGTGCTAATTTAGTTCTTTTAGTAGATTACAGAGGAACAACAGTTGACCAAGACACAGCAGTTAGAAAATCTTTAAGAGAATCAAAAGCTAATTGCAAAATCACAAAAAATAATATTATAAAAAGAGCACTTGAATTAAATGGAGAAGCTGGATTAGATAATCTTCTAGAAGGACCAACAGCAGTTATTTCAAGCACTGAAGACTATCTAGCACCATTAAAAGTAGCTTACAAGTTTTCAAAAGAACATGAAAACTACAAGATAAAAGGTGGTATGATTGAAGGAAAAGTTATGAGTGTAGAAGAAATAATTACACTTGCAAAACTTCCATCAAGAGAAGAACTTTTATCAAAACTTGCTGGTTCATTATTACAAACAATTTCAAAAGTTGCAGTTGCAATTGACCAAGTAAGAATAAAGAAAGAAGCAGAAGGAGGAGCAGAAGCTCCAGCAAATGCTTAAAAATGTTGAAATAGCTTACAAAGCTAAAATAAACTTTTAGAATTTTAAGTTAAGAATAAAATTCAAAAAATAAAAATTAAATTAATTGTAAACAGCCAAGTTTACAAGAAAAAGGAGGAATTTAAAATGGCAAAAGTTGATGAATTATTAGAATCAATTGACAGCTTAACAGTAGTAGAGTTAGCTGATTTAGTTAAAAAAATCGAAGAAAAATATGGAGTATCTGCAGCAGCAGTTGCAGCACCAGTAGCAGGTGGAGCAGCAGCAGGAGCAGCTGAAGAAAAATCAAGCTTCAATGTAGTATTAAAAGAAGCAGGAGCACAAAAAATCCAAGTTATCAAAGTAGTTAGAGATGCAACAGGATTAGGATTAAAAGAAGCTAAGGACTTAGTTGATGGAGCTCCTAAAACAGTTAAAGAAAACGTAGCAACAGCTGATGCTGAAGAATTAAAGAAAAAATTAGAAGAAGCTGGAGCAACAGTTGAATTACAATAATTAAATAATCAATAAAAACATAGCAAATTTAAACTTGCTATGTTTTTTATTTTATATATTTTATTAATGAAAAAACTTAATAAAAATTAATATATCTAAAGTATAGCATACTATAAATATTTTAACAATAAATCTAAAAAAAATAAATTATATTTTTCAAAAAATAAGAGTAGTAAAATATTAAGCTAAGTTCTATAAATAGCCAGTTTAATAAATTACTATTTTTTTATTAAGTTTTTTCATTAATAAAAACAACATAATATATAAGAAATGACAGCGAAATATATATTGACTTAAATCATAAAAATTGCTAAAATAAAAATGAATAATCTAGAGTAATAAGAGAAACAATAGATAAAAATGGAAAAAGAGGAAAGACAAATGAAAAATAAAGAAAGAGGAATAACATTAGTTGCACTAGTGGTAACAATAGTAATTATGCTAATACTCGTAGGAGTAACAATAGGCATAGCAATGGGAGAAAATGGATTAATAGGAAAAGCTAAACAATCAGTAGCAAAGTATAAAGAAGCACAAGAGACAGAAAATAATGAGATTTCCGACCTTGAAAAATACTTTGAAGAACTTGAAGGAAAAGATAATAAAGATATTGTAATTACGCATTCTCCAACAGAATGGACAAATGGAACAGTAAAGGTAAAAATAGAAAGCAGAAAAAAAGAGTGCAAAGTACAATATATGGATAATTTGGATGATGGATGGAAAGACTATACTCAAGAAATAGAAGTAGGAGAGAATAAAAAAATATATGCTAGACTTTTAAATGGAGAAGAGGAAGTTGGAATAGAGGAACATGATATAAATAATATTGATAAAACAAATCCAACAGTAGGAAAACTGATAATGAAAGTAGGAGGAAAAGATGGAGTAATATATAAAGGAAATGCGACAATTCAAGATGACATATATATAGAATTAGAAAAAGGAAAGGACGGAGAATCAGGACATAAAAAAACGACATACAACATAATATCAGGACCAATAACAAAGCAAGACGAAACTGATGAAAATTTGTTAAATGAAAAAGGAAAGTACGAAATAGAAGTAGTAACAGAAGATTTGGCAGGCAATATATCAAAAAGTGCAGAAAAGTATATAATAAATATGCAAGAATTTGGAAGCTACGTTGATTATAATGTAGATATAAATTCAACACCTTATGATTGGAAAGTGTTTTATAAGGGAACACCAGAAGATGGAGAAGCAAACGGAAGAATTTTTATAATTGCAGCAGATCTGGTGCCAAACAGTAATTCTGCATTAATAACAGCAACAGATAGTTCACATGCTAATATGGAAATATCAAGTTTCAATGATTATGCCTATTATGGAAGATACTGGACAAATGCAGATACTCTACAAAATACTCCTCAAAATAATTTGTTTATGGCTACAAAATATAGCTTAAATGCTAATTATTTAAACTCTAGAATGTCATCTACGTTACTTAATACAAATAATTGGGAACCGTTTTTAGATAATGGTAAAAGATTTGGTGAATTTGCAATAGGAGGTCCAACTTTAGAAATGTTCGTTGCAAGTTGGAACAAATATTATAATGGTAAACATGATGTAACTTTAAGTACAGACCAATTTGGCTATAATGTATCACTAGAACAACTACCATTTGATATACAGGAAGAATGGGAAAAGATATATTTTCCGTACTTAGCAGGTATGGGAGAACCAGCAAATGGAGCTTATGAAGGATATTGGATTGTAGCACCATATGCTATTGATGAACGTTATATGCCAGTAGCAAATAGGTATTGCCAAATAGCCCATTATGCTACTTTTAATGGAAATTTTCAATTTATTGGAATACGACCAGTAGTGGCTTTAAGACAAGGTGTTAAATTAGTATGGGATACAGATAATGGCGTTTATAAATTAGAAATATAAATAAAAAAGAAATTAGTAATACATTTTTTACTAATTTCTTTTTTGCATATTTTTTAAATTTCTTAACTATTTTACCAGATTTATAAAGTAAAAAATTTGTCAAAAAAAGAAAAAAATTGTCATACGAAAAATATTGACTTTTGTCATAATATGGTAATATAATATATTTAAATTTTAATATATTATATTTTTATTTATTATCTAATTATTAAAAAATTAGTTTTATTTATTTTAAATCTTATTTAATCCCATTATAATTTAAATTTTTTAGAAAGGAAAATTGCCTATGGAGAAAGAAAACGAAGATGAATTAAAAACAGAAGAAGAAAATTATGCAATGTTAGTTCCAAAGCTAGATGTTGTATTTCAAAGTTTATTTGGAAAAAATAATCCAAAAATAACTAAAGCATTTATACAGGCATTATTAGGAGAAAAAGTGTATAAAATGCAAATAAATAATGATAAGGAGTTATTAAGAAATAGACCAGATGATAAACTAGGAATATTGGATTTACAATTGGATATAAATAATAAAGAAAAAGTAGATGTGGAAGTACAATTATTAAATGGAGATAACTTTGTAGAAAGAATATTGTATTATACAGC
>CANQLM010000056.1 GCA_947624735.1 uncultured Clostridia bacterium
TAACAATTATAATATTATTAATTTTAGCGGGGATAACAATACGGAAGTCTTACAGGAGATAATGGGTTATTTGAAAGAGTACAAAAAGCAGTAGCAAAATACAAAGAAGCACAAATCGAAGAAGAGGAAGGATTAAAAAAATTAGAAACTTACGTAACAGATTTCTCGATAGTAGGTGGAGATAGTGAAGGAAAAAGTTCACTAGTAAAAATAATAAATTTTAATGTAGAAGTAATAGAAAAAAATATAAAAGCTATATTAGAAATAGAAGGAGAAGCAACTAAAATAGAATATAGTATAGATAATGGAAACACATGGAAAACAAAAGAAGATGATATATTAGCAAAAGAATATATCTTTGAAAATCAACCAGTAGGAAGCTATTTTGTAAGGGTAAGAGTAACAGATAAAGAAGAAAAAAGTATAGAAGCAATAAGTGATATAGTAAAAATAACAGAAGTAACAACAGCAGAAGTAGGAGATGTACTAGAAGGAGAAACCTATATAACTGGAGAAGGTAAATTAGAAACAGGAGAAATGACAAATAATAGTGGAAAGACAGTAAAAGCAAGTTCTGTATCCAATAATGGGGTTATAACAACTTTGACAATACCAGAAAATGGATATTATACTACAAGTAGTAAAATTCAAGCTACAAATAGCGAAATAAATATTAATGATGGACCAATATGGGTAAAGACTGTCATATCTGGACTTTATACAGCGGGACATACATGGTTTGATGTTAGTAATTTAAAAAAAGTAACTTTTGGAATAACTAAAACTGGTGATTATGGTTATATCCAATTTTATGGTACAAATGAAATGACAAATGAAGATGATAAGCTAGCAATGGGTTCAAATTGGACACTGCTTTATAATGAAACTAGTACAACAAATGATAAAAATATTGAACTTGATGTTGAAAATTATAAGTATTTAGTAATAAAAGATGCATGGGAATTTATGCGGAAGAGGTTCAATATATAGATGTATAAGTTATGAAAAAAAGTAAAATATAAACATAACATAAAAAATCCTGAATATAATTTAAGTAATGAAAAAAATTTTTTTGCTAAAATTTGGACAAGACATATTTATGTTAAATCTGAAAGCTGTGTATAAATCTAATTAATCGAGTCAATAATCAAAAAAATGGAAATAAAACCAACATTTTGTTTACATAAACAATGCAAGAAAATTTGACATTAATTTTTATAAATGCTATAATTAGTAGTGTGTTACTTTGAGTTAGGAGGTTTTATGCGAAAACGAATAAGTAAACAAGAGAAGCCTGAAAAATCAGTACTTCCACTAAAAAGGATTTTAATAGTAATATTAATATTCTTTATGCTAGTAGGTATGATTGGAGTAATGGCTTCAAACGAAAGATTAATATCAGTTAAGATTGTACTTTCAAGTGGTTATGAAATGGACGTTATGACAACGAATAGGAAAGTATCTGAAATATTAGCTGAAAATCATATCGTAGTCTTAGAAAATGAAAATGTAACTCCTGAAGTTGATTCAGAGTTATCTGATAATAAAACTATAACAATAACTAAAGAAAATAGTGTAGCATTAGCCCAAGAAGTATATTTCTCAGCAGAAGAAATTTTACAAAGCTACACATCTATAGTTGAAAAATTAGTTACAGTTCAAGAAGAAATTCCATACCAAACAATTACTAAAGATGTATCAAATGGAGATACTCAAACACAAAATAGAGTTGCACAAATTGGTCAAAATGGAATTAAAGAAGTTGTTTATAGGATAAAATATAAAAACGGTGAAGAAATAGAAAAAACAGAAGTTTCTTCAACAATAATAAAAGAACCAGTTGATAAAATTGTAGAAGTAAGAACAATAACTATTACCTCAAGAAGTAGTGCAGTTTTTGTAGGAGAAGGTAAATGGACATATTCAGAAGCAGATTTAGACTTACTATGTGCAATTACTGCGCAAGAATGCAGTTCTAGCTATGAAGGTTCATTAGCCGTAATTACTACAGCATGTAACAGAGCACAAAGCAGTAAATGGAGAAGTAATGGTACAGACCCACTTTCTCAATATAAAGCAAAAGGACAATTCTGTTATTCAATAGACAGTCACTGGAAAAAAAGACTTAATGGAAACTATGCTAGCTATGTAAAACAAGCAGTATTAGATGCATTAAATGGAAAAAGAAACCATAAATACTTATCATTTAGAGGATATCAAACATCAGGAAGTGTCAATATAGGTGGAAACTGGTATTTTAATGTAATGTAGTAAAAATCAAACAAAGTGAATGTCAGATAATATGGCATTCACTTTTTAAGATAAAATAGGGAGAATTTAGATGAAGTTAATTTCATGGAATGTTAATGGGATAAGAGCAGTAATAAATAAAGGGTTTTACGATTTTTTTAAACAAGTTGATGCAGACATATTTTGTGTGCAAGAAACAAAATTACAAGAAGATCAAATTGATGTAGAAATGAGAAGCTTAAGACAATATAATTACTGGAATAGTGCAGTAAAAAAAGGATATTCAGGAACTGCAACTTTTTCAAAGGTAAAACCAATAAATGTAACGTATGGAGATGACGACGAGGGAAGAATTATAATATGTGAATATGATAAATTTTATCAAGTAAATTGCTATACCCCAAACTCTAAAAGAGAATTAGAAAGACTAGATTACAGAATGGAGTGGGAAGATAAAATTAGAAAAAGGTTAAAAGAGTTAGATAAGATAAAACCAGTAATATATTGCGGAGACCTAAATGTTGCACATCAAGAAATTGACTTAAAAAATCCATCAAGCAACCACCATAATGCAGGATTTACAGATGAAGAAAGAGAAAAAATGACAAAACTTTTAGAAAGTGGATTTGTGGATACATTTAGATTTAAATATCCAGAAAAAACAGATAGTTATACATGGTGGTCATATATGTTCCATGCGAGAGAAAATAATGCGGGTTGGAGAATTGACTATTTTATTGTTTCTGATAGAATAAAAGATAAAATAATAGATGCTAAAATACATACAGATATTTTAGGAAGCGACCATTGTCCAGTGGAACTTGAAATAGACATTTAAAGTTTAATTGAAGGGTATAATTAAAGTAAAATAAAAGTGAGGTAAAAATTTATTAATTTTGCTTTGTGTCTTAGAAAGGAAAGAAAATAAAAAATGAAAAAAGAAAAAATAATGGGAACAAAAAAGTGGATATATTGGGTATCTATAGGAATAATTTTAATAATAGTATATAAATTTTTAGACAATTTTTCAGGAATAGGAAAGTGGATTTTAAATTTATTCACCATATTAATGCCATTTGTAATAGGAATTATTATAGCTTATGTTTTATATACTCCATCAGCAAAAGTGGAAAGATGGTTTAAAAAGAATACTAAGCTAAAACACGTAAGGGGCTTAAGCATTGCAATAGTATATATTTTAGCAATATCATTAATAGCATTAATTGTAAAATTCATAATGCCAATAATAATAGACAGTATAGTAGATTTAGTTAATAATATTCAAAATTATTATAATGCAATAAGTGCAGACGAAATAACATCTGATATTGCACCTTGGGTACAAACTAACATATTAAAACCAGTTGTAGAGTACATTCAAAAAATAAATTTTGAAGAAATGTTTACACCAGAAAAAATTAAGACATATGTAGACTCTGCTTTTGGCGCAATAAAGACAGTATTAAATATTTTTATAGCATTTATTTGTTCAATATATATTTTAGCACAAAGAGAATCAATAGTAGAATTTATTGATAGATTTGCAAAATCAGTAATGAATAAAAGTGGTTATAAAAGATTTACAAATTATTTTTCATCAGGAAATCAAATATTTGTAAAATTCATTTCAAGCCAAGTAATAGATGCAATTATAGTAGCGGCAATAACAAGTATTGCAATGTCAATAATTGGAGTAAAATATTCTTTACTTTTAGGAGTATTTATAGGAATTTCAAATTTAATACCTTACTTTGGAGCAATAGTTGGAGTTGGAGTATCAATAATAATAACTCTTTTAACAGGAGGATGGCAACAAGCCTTAATAATGGCAGTAGTTGTAATAGTTTTGCAACAAATTGATGCTAATATAATTAACCCAAGAATAACAAGTTCTAGATTAGAAATAAGCCCATTACTTGTAATATTTGCAGTAACGGTCGGAGGAGCTTACTTTGGAGTAATTGGAATGTTTATAGCTGTTCCAATAGCTGCACTTATTAAATTAGTAATAGAAGACTATATAAGCCGAAAACTTAAAGAAAAAGAAGAAATAGTAGAAGAAAATAATAATAAAGAATAAAAATAAAAAGTTCATTTCATATATGAAGTGAACTTTATTTTTTACGCATTTTCTAATTCTTTTCCTACTTTTTGAATTTCCTTTTCGGTTGCCTTACTAGAAGGAGCATAATAACCTTTTGAACTAGCAACTTTAAAAAGTTCATATTGAAAACTTTCAAGATTATCTCGAAGTTGCTTTAAAGTCTGTCTTAATTCAATATTTTCAGTTTCAGATATAGCACTTTGATATAATAAAAGATTTGATTTAGTTTCTTCCAAAATATCATTAATCATCGTTCTCTCGTCCATTATTTACCTCCTAATTAATTATTAATAAAAGTCATTAAAGTTTCTTTAGTATTAAGACTATCTTGTGCAGCCTTAGTAAAAAGTTGTTTAATCTGTGGGTCAACGGAAGTATCACTATATGCTGTAAACTTTGTATTACAAATGCTAGAAGATAAAATGAAATGTCTTAAATTTTGCAATTCAATTTGACTTAAATTAGCCATAATAAAATCCTTTCTAAACAATATAAAGTTATTATTTGTAAAAAATAAAAAAATATTCAAATTATTAATAACAAATTAAAGTAAACATTCATAAAATAACTATATAGTACGATTATATGCTTTATAAAGAGTTAGAAAGGAAAAAATAATGGCAAAGATAAAAGTTTATAATAATGATACAAACCGTATGGAAACATATTATAGGGGAGAATCTGAGGCTATGCCTTATATAACAAATAGAACATTAACGGTAAGAGAATTTAGAGGTTCAAGCAAAAGTCAAACTCTTTGGACAGAAAAAAGAGCAATGCTAGCATGGAATAGTCAAAGATATATTTATGGAGGTCCAATACCAGTAGGATTTGCATTTAAAAGACCTTGGGAAGGCGGACACGGAACATTTTCGCAACATTATGCAGGTCTTGCTTTTGATGTAGGTCAAACATTGACAGATGCGCAAAGAAATAATCTATACAATAGTGCAAGAAACTCTGGAGTATGGTCATATGTAGAACCAAAGACATTAACTCCAACATGGGTGCATTTTGATAAAAGGAGAGGAAATGCTTCTTGCTCAACTGGAGGATACCCATTATTAAGAAATGGCTCAAGAGGCTCATATGTTTTAATTGCACAAGATGACTTAAATACATTAGGATTTGATACAGGCGGATTAGATGGAATATTTGGTACAAAAACTGAAAGTGCAGTAAGAAAATATCAAGAAAGAGAAGGTTTAGCAGTTGACGGCCTAATAGGATGTAACACTTGGAGGTCTTTACAAGAAGATGTATTAGGAACAGGAAGAACAAGTACGACAATAGATTAAAAAAATTATAAAAAACTGTTGACAAGCATTAGCTTTTTTAGTATAATATTTTGAGTATATTTTGTACGAATAAAATCTAGAGGGCTAATAGATGATAAATTCGGTAATCGTGAAATAATTAAAAATAAAGAAAAAAGGTAAAATCGATTCAATAAATCGGTTTACCTTTTTTTGCCCTTTTGTTTTATTTATGTAAATTCTCTAAGAAGAGGAATTGCAATAGTAATTTTTATAAAGTTTTAAATAAAATAAGCAGTTATTTAAGATTTTATAAAAATGCTATATGTCAAGAAGGCCTTCTTTAAGAAAAGTAATATACACCTAAATCTGCTTAAATGTATTTTAAAAGGAGGTATTACTTTGGTAAAGGTAAAAGACGTAAAACTAGGAAGAACAACACGTAAATCTTTTTCTAAAATAGGCGATTTTATAGAAATGCCAAACCTAATAAAAGTTCAAAAAGACTCTTATAATTGGTTTATAGAAGAAGGTTTAGGAGAAGTATTAAAAGAAGTTTCTCCAATCGTTGATTATTCAGAAAACTTAGTTCTAGAATTTTTAGACTACCATATGGACGAAAAAACTAAATACACAGTAGAAGAAGCAAAAGAAAGAGACGCAACATACTCAACTAAATTACATGTAAAAGTAAGATTATTCAATAGGGAAACAGGTGAAATCAAAGAGCAAGAAATATATCTTGGAGATTTCCCAATAATGACTGACACAGGCACATTTATAATAAATGGTGCAGAGAGAGTTGTAGTTAGTCAGTTAGTACGTTCACCAAGTTGCTATTATGCAGAAAGTCTTGACACAAAAACTGGAAAGAAATTATTTACATCAACAGTTATGCCACTACGTGGAGCATGGCTTGAATATGAGACAGATAATAATGATATATTCTATGTAAGAGTTGATAGAACTAGAAAAATACCAATAACAACATTATTAAGAACAATAGGATTAGAAGAAGATAGCCAAATATTAGCCCTATTTGGTGATGAACAACTATTAAAAGCAACAATAGAAAAAGATACAATTAAAACAATGAATGACTCTTTAGTAGAAATATACAAAAAATTAAGACCAGGAGAACTACCAACAGTTGAAGCTGCAAGAACATTATTTGATAGATTATTCTTTGATCCAAAAAGATATGATTTAGCTAAAGTTGGAAGACACAAATTTAATGATAAATTATGTTTAGCAGAGAGAATAGCTGGACAAATTGCAGCAGAAACAATATCAAACCCTGAAACAGGTGAAATATTAGTAGAAAAAGATGAAGAAATTACACTAGATGAGGCTTGGCAAATCCAAAACTCTGGAATAAATAGTGTATATATCAAATGTGGAGAAAGCAAAATTACTGTTATAGGAAATGGAACAGTTGATATAAAGAATTTTGTAGACATTGATATAAGTGATTTAAAAATCAAAGAACTTGTAAACTATATAGCTTTAAAAGATATTTTAGACAAAACACCAAAAGAGAAGCTACATGATGAATTAAAAAATAGAAAAGACGAACTTATTCCAAAACATATCACAAACGAAGATATAATAGGTTCAATAAGTTATCTATTAAATCTATATCATGGACTTGGAAAAATAGACGATATAGACCATTTAGGAAATAGACGTATTAGATGTGTAGGAGAATTATTACAAAATCAATTTAGAATTGGTTTAGCAAGATTAGAAAGAGTTGTAAGAGAAAGAATGACAATTCAAGACTTAGACTCAATCACTCCACAGGCATTAATTAATACAAAACCAATATCATCAGCAATTAGAGAATTCTTTGGAAGCTCACAATTATCACAATTCATGGACCAAACAAACCCACTTTCTGAGCTTACACATAAAAGAAGAATATCAGCCCTAGGACCTGGTGGACTTACTAGAGAAAGAGCTGGATTCGAAGTAAGAGATATTCACTATACTCACTATGGAAGATTATGCCCAGTTGAATCTCCAGAAGGACCAAACATTGGACTTATTTCTGCACTATGTTCATTTGCAAGAATTAATGAATATGGATTTATTGAAACACCTTATAGAAAAGTTGACAAAAAGACTGGAAAAGTTACAGACCAAGTAGATTATTTATCAGCAGATAAAGAAGATAAATATATAATCGGTCAAGCAACTGAACCAATTGATGAAAATGGAAAATTTGTAAACAAGAAAATAAAGGTAAGACAAGTAACAGAATTTAAGGAAGTACCAGCAGACCAAGTTGACTACATAGAAGTATCACCAAAAGAATTAGTATCAGTTGCAGCAGCAATGATTCCATTCTTAGAGCATGATGATGTTAAGCGTTCACTTATGGGTTCAAACATGCAAAGACAAGCAGTTCCACTTCTAAAACCAGAAGCTCCAATAGTTGGAACAGGTATGGAATATAGAGC
>CANQLM010000057.1 GCA_947624735.1 uncultured Clostridia bacterium
TGGGGTATCGCCAAGCGGTAAGGCATCGGACTCTGACTCCGACATTTCCTGTGTTCGAATCACAGTACCCCAACCAAGAATTTTATAATTTCTATTGTTATATTTTTTTACTAAAACAACTACTGTTTTGAATTGTTAAGGTAAATTTTTTTGAATAGGAGAGCAAATAATGAGTAAAGATGAGCTTATAAAACAGACTGAAAAAACATTTGAAGAAATTAAACATATTGATGAAGATGGCAATGAATATTGGTATGCTAGAGAATTAATGAATACATTGGGTTATGCGAAATGGGAAAATTTTAGAAGTGTTATTATTAAAGCTATACAGTCTTGTGAAAATAGTAATGTAAATGCTGATGAACATTTTGCCGAAGTCGGCAAAACGATAAAAATGCCTAAAGGTGCAGAAAAAATTATTGAAGATTATGAGTTATCAAGATATGCTTGTTATTTAATAGCACAAAATGGAAGTCCTACTAAAAAACAAATTGCCCTTGCACAAACTTATTTTGCTGTTCAAACTAGAAGACAAGAAATTACAAGAGAAGAATATAATAAACTTAGCGAAGACGAAAAAAGATTATATACTAGAAAAAATGTAAGTGACAGAAATAAATACCTTTATCAAACAGCTCAACAATCTGGAGTTAAAAATTACGGAAAATTTACTAATTATGGTTATAAAGGATTATATAATGGTGAGACTGCTCAAGATATTGCAATTAGAAAAGGAATTGACCCTAAAAAAGAAGAAATATTAGATTATATGGATAGCACTGAATTAGCCGCAAACTTATTCAGAATAACACAAACTGATGAGGTTCTAAAAAATAGAGAGTTCAATGAACTCTCTATTTTAGTATGTTAGTTTTATTTTTATTTCATAGCTTCTTCGCAAGCAACTGCTATTTGAACTGTTGCTCCAACCATTGGGTTATTTCCCATTCCGATTAATCCCATCATTTCAACATGTGCTGGAACCGATGAAGAACCTGCGAATTGTGCATCAGAGTGCATTCTTCCCATTGTATCTGTCATTCCATAAGAAGCAGGACCTGCTGCCATATTGTCTGGGTGAAGTGTTCTTCCTGTTCCTCCCCCACTTGCTACTGAAAAATATTTTTTACCTTGTTCTAATCTTTCTTTTTTATATGTACCTGCAACTGGATGTTGGAATCTAGTTGGATTTGTTGAGTTTCCTGTGATTGAAACATCAACATCTTCTAAATGCATTATTGCTACACCTTCTCTTACATCATTTGCACCATAACATCTTACTTTTGCTCTTTCGCCATTTGAGTATGCAATTTCTTCAACTACATTTACTTTTCCTGTGAAAAAGTCAAAGTCTGTTTTTACATATGTAAATCCGTTTATTCTTGAAATAACTTGTGCTGCATCTTTTCCAAGTCCATTTAGTATTACTCTTAAAGGTTCTTTTCTTACTTTGTTTGCAGATTTTGCAATTCCAATAGCACCTTCTGCTGCTGCAAAACTTTCATGTCCTGCTAAGAAAGCGAAGCATTTAGTATCTTCGCTAAGTAGCATTGATGCTAAGTTTCCATGTCCTAAGCCTACTTTTCTATCATCTGCAACAGAACCCGGTATACAAAAGGCTTGAAGTCCTTCACCAATTGCTTTTGCTGCATCAGCTGCTTTTGTGCATCCTTTTTTTATTGCAATTGCTGCACCTAATGTATATGCCCAACATGCATTTTCAAAGCATATTGGTTGTACCTCTTTTACCATATCATATGGATTAAATCCTTTTTGTTTGCATATTTCTAATGCATCCTCAAAGTCTTTTATTCCGTACTTTTCCATTACTGGTTTTATTTGATTTATTCTTCTTTCATAACTTTCAAATGTTACTGCCATTTTTATTCCTCCTTAATAAATATTATTCTTGTCTTGGGTCAATTTTTTTAACTGCTTCGTCAAATCTTCCATATTTTCCAGATGCTTTTTCTATTGCTTCTAATGGTTCAATTCCTTTTTTTATGTTTTCCATCATTTTTCCTAAATTAACGTATTTATATCCTATTATTTGTCCCTCTGAGTCTAATCCTATTTCTGTTATGTACCCTTCTGCTAATTCCAAATATCTTGGTCCTTTTAGCTTACTTGAATATATTGTTCCGACTTGGCTTCTATGTCCTTTTCCTAAATCCTCTAATCCTGCTCCTATTTGAAGTCCACCCTCTGAAAATGCTGATTGTGTTCTTCCATATACTATTTGTAAAAATAACTCTCTCATTGCTGTATTTATTGCATCACATACTAAGTCTGTATTTAATGCTTCTAGAATTGTTTTGCCTACTAAAATTTCTCCTGCCATTGCAGCTGAGTGAGTCATTCCTGAGCATCCTACTGTTTCAACTAGAGCTTCTTCTATTATTCCGTTTTTTACATTTAATGTAAGTTTACAAGCTCCTTGTTGAGGTGCGCACCAACCTATACCATGTGTAAATCCTGAAATATCTTTTATTTCTTTTGCTTGAACCCATTTTCCTTCCTCTGGAATTGGTGCTGGTCCATGGTCAACACCTTTTTTTACTACACACATATTTTCAATTTCTTCTGAATAATTCATTTTAATTTTATATGATATAACTAAAAGTATATCATAAACTCCTTTCTTATTTGTTTTATTGATTTGTTATTTTTAATATTGGATTTTTTATTTGTTCTTTATCAAAATTTTCAATTTGCTCTATTATTACTGTTGGTTTAATTTTAGATTCTTCTTTATAATATGTAATTAAATCTTGTTCTTTTTTGCTCAATGAATCTAATGGTATATTTAAATATTTATACTCCCAAATTATATGCCTTTGCTCATCAGAATATTTTGAATTTCTTAAATCATTGTAATGATATTCAATAGTAAATAGATTTTTGTCAATTATTATTGTTAGATTAGTCCAATTTAATTTTACTATTTGCTTTAGCCTTTTAATTAAAATATATAATTTAGAAAGTTCGTCATTATATGTATTTTCATCTAGTCCAAATTTATTTGCAACTTCATAGCAATTTACGGGTTTTGCTTTTATCAATTTTTTGGGGAAATAGTAAAAATACATTTCCCCTTTTAAATTTTGCATATTGCTAGCATATAAACAAATTTTTTCCCATTTTTCTGGTATCAAATTAATTATTGAACTATATATTTCTTTATAAAATTTTATTGCTTCTATTTGCAAATTTTATGACCTCTCTTTTATATTTACTTTTGTTATTATTCTTTCACTAATAAGCTTTCTCCTGTCATTTCTGCTGGTTTTTCTATTCCCATCATATCAAGCATTGTTGGAGCTAAGTCTGCAAGTCTTCCGTCTTTTATTTTTACTCCTTCCATTCCATATAAGATTATTGGAACTGGATTTGTAGTATGTGATGTAAATGGTTCTCCTGTTTTGTAGTCTATCATTTGCTCTGCATTACCGTGGTCAGCTGTAATTATTGCTTTTCCATTATGTTTAGATAATGCATTGATTATTTTTCCTAAACAGTCGTCAACTGCTTCTATTGCTTTTGTTGCTGCTTCCATATTTCCTGTATGTCCAACCATATCAGGATTTGCAAAATTCAAAATTATGCTATCATATTTTTCTTCATTTATTGCGTTTACTACTTTTTCTGTAACTTCATATGCACTCATTTCAGGTTTTAAGTCGTAAGTTTCAACTTTTGGTGATGGCACTAAAATCCTATCCTCACCTTCATATTGCTTTTCTTCTCCACCATTAAAGAAGAATGTAACATGTGCATATTTCTCAGTTTCGGCAATTCTTAATTGTTTTAATCTTAGCTTACTTATATATTCTCCAAATGTATTTTTTAATCTTTCTGGCTTAAATGCTATTTTTACGTTTGGCATTGTTTCATCATATTGTGTCATACATACAAAGTTTAAGTTCATTTTTTTAGTTTCAAATTCTTTGAAATTAGGATCAACTAATGCTCTTGTAATTTCTCTTGCTCTATCTGGTCTAAAGTTAAAGAATATTACTGAGTCTCCATCTTCTATTGTTGCTACTGGTTTGTCTCCATTATATATTACTGTTGGTTCAACAAATTCATCAAAAATTTCTTTTTGGTATGAACTTTCTATTGCTTGTATTGGTGAAGTTGCTATTTCACCTTTACCATTTACTAATGCATCATAACATTTTTGTATTCTTTGCCATCTCTTATCTCTGTCCATACTATAAAATCTTCCTGAAATTGATGCAATTTTGCCAACATTTTTTTCAGCCATTTTTTCTTCTAGCTTTTGAATATATCCTTCTCCTGATGCTGGAAGTGTATCTCTACCATCCATAAAACAATGAACATAAACATTTTCTAAATCTCTACGTTTTGCAAGTTCTAGTAATCCATATAAATGTCTTTCATGACTATGAACTCCACCATCTGATAAAAGTCCTAGAATATGAAGTTTTTTACCATTTTTCTTGCAAGATTCGATACAATCAACTAATTCAGGAATACTAAAAAAGTCTCCATCTTCTATTGATTTTGTTATTCTTGTTAGTTCTTGATATACTATTCTTCCTGCACCTATATTGGTATGTCCAACTTCTGAATTTCCCATTTGTCCTTCTGGAAGTCCTACTGCTAATCCACTTGCATGTACCTCTGCTACAGGACAATTCATCATTAGTGTATCTAAATTAGGTTTATTAGCTGCTGCTACAGCATTTCCTTCTCTTTCGGGATTTTTTCCAAAGCCGTCTAGTATAATTAGCATGGTTAATTCTTTACTCATTTTGTTTTTATTTTTCTTCCTTTCTTGTACGCTAAAATTACAATTAGTCAAAATTAACTATTTTACTGAAGGTTTCAGCATTTAAGCTTGCTCCTCCAACTAATCCTCCATCAATATCTGACATAGTAAAAAGTTCTTTAGCATTTTTGTCATTTACACTTCCGCCATAAAGTATTGTAATATCATCTGTTCCAAAACTTTTTAATATCTCTTGTCTGATTGATTTTATGCTTTCGTTTGCATCTTCCTTTGTAGCTGTTTTTCCTGTACCAATAGCCCATATTGGCTCATACGCAATAATTGTATTACTTAAATCTTGTGTTGTCAAGCCACTTAAAGCTTTGTTTATTTGAGAAGTAATTACTTCTATGGTCAATCCTTGTTCTCTCTGCTCTAAGGTTTCACCAACACATATTATTGGTTTTAAACCGTTTTTTAATGCAGATTTTATTTTTAAATTAACTGTTTCATCAGTTTCTCCAAAGTATTGTCTTCTTTCTGAATGTCCTATTATAACATATTCTGTGTTTATTGATTTAAGCATTTGACCTGATACTTCTCCTGTATATGCACCCTTTTCTTCCCAGTGCATATTTTGGGCTCCTACATGAATATTGGTTTCTTGGACTGTAAGTAAGGTATAAAATAGGTCTGTAAATGGTACACAGATAATTACTTCATTTTTACTATTTTTTACAAGTGGTGATAAGTTATTTATAAAGTCAATAGCTTCATTTGGTAACATATTCATTTTCCAATTTCCTGCAATTACTTTTCTTCTCATATATATTTTTCCTTTCTTGCCTCATTTTTAATAATGAAAAGTTTATTTATTTTCTATGCAATCTATTCCTGGTAAAGTTTTTCCTTCTATAAATTCAAGTGAAGCTCCTCCACCTGTTGAGATGTGTGTCATTTTGTCTGATAAACCTGCTTTAGTTACAGCAGCAGCTGAATCTCCACCACCTATTATTGTAGTGCAATCATCTAAGTTGGCTAAAAATTTTACTATTTCTTTTGTACCTACTGCAAATTGTTCAAATTCAAAAACTCCAATAGGTCCATTCCATAAAACTGTTTTTGCATTTCTTAATTCATTTTCATACAATTTTATAGTTTCTGGTCCTATATCAAGTCCTTGCCATCCGTCTGGAATTTCTGTAGATTTAACTACTTTACTTTCACAATCTTCACTAAGTTCTTTTCCTATTTTGTTGTCTACTGGTAAAATCATTTTTACATTTTTTTGTTTAGCTTTTTCTATTAAACTTAGTGCTAATTCAAGTTTATCTTCTTCGCAGATTGAGTTACCTATATTATATCTCATTGCTTTTAAAAATGTGTATGCCATTCCTCCACCAATTAATAGAGTATCAACTTTTTCTAACAAATTATCTATTACTCCTATTTTGTCAGAAACTTTTTTACCACCTAATATTGCTACAAATGGTCTTTGTGGATTATTTAAAGCATCTCCTAAATTTTTAAGTTCTTTTTCAATTAAAAAACCACAAGCAGATGGCAAGTACTTAGCAACTCCTGCTGTTGATGAATGTGCTCTATGACATGTTCCAAAAGCATCATTTACATATATTTCTGCAAGTGAAGCTAGTTCTTCACTTAATGAGTCTTCGTTTTTTTCTTCTCTTGCATCAAATCTAACATTTTCTAAAAGAATTGCTTCTCCTTCTTTTAAATTTTCTGCTAATGATTTTGCACTATCTCCTGTTACATCACTTGCTAGTTTTACTTCAAATCCTAATTGGTTTGATAGTTCTTTTGCAACTGGAGCTAAAGAGTATTCCATATTAAATTCACCTTTTGGTCTTCCCAAGTGTGAACATAAAATAACTTTTGCATTTCTTTCTAACAAATATTTAATTGTTGGAAGTGCTGCTATTATTCTTGTTTTGTCTGTTATGTTTTTATTTTCATCTAGTGGAACATTAAAGTCACATCTTACTAATACCTTCTTTCCACTAACATCTAAGTCTCTAACTGTTTTTTTATCCATAATTTTTCTTGCTAAATATCTTTTTTAGATAATTTAGCAAAACTCCTTTCTTTGGAAATTTTTATTTATTATTTCCGCAAATTACTTCATTATGATTTTATATCAAAAAAAAATACTTTTCAATAGATTTTATTTATTATTTGCGTGAACTATTGAGGACGGGTAAAAAAGTACAAGAATACTAAAAAAATAAAAAGTGAAAATTCAAATAATAAAAAGTAAAACAAGAAAAAAAGTGTAAAAAGACTCAAAGAATATTTTATCCTTTAAGTCTTTTTTTCTTATATCTTATTAGCAAGATAGCTTGTACTGCATAATTTTTTTATTATTTTCGTTTAATTTTAACACGTTTTTAATTTAGATTTAAATATTAATTCATTTTTTCTTATAATGACCAATTTTTTATGCCATATATATTAGCTGGTATTACATAATAATCTGAAATAATTCCATCCGTCTGACCTCTTCCCACATACACTGCAGAGTCGAAACTAATTCCATTTGCTTGTACATTTACTCCCCTATAAGCAAGATATGTTTTCTCCCAAGATTGATATGATGATAACATAGCTGCCATATTCATTCCTATTTTATATAAGTAGAATTGCTCATATAATCCTGGCCAACCTGTATCTACTTCAAATTGAATAGCAACTCTATCATACTTTGATAGATCTAAAGATACAGTTTGAGGAGAAAATGGAAGTGCAAGATTGTTATTAGTCCATAATAATGTCCATTCATTAGAGCCTCCTGTTGTTGTAATTTTTCCATTTCCATCATGATAGCCTTTTGGTATTGGTTTTGTTTCTCCTGGTCCTACTTCTATATTTAATGCTGCATTGTTTGTCATTTCGCCTGTTTCTAGGTTTCCTTCTCCTGTTATATATGTTTTTCCATCTAATACATCTCCTACCCCTGCTGTTGTTTGTTGTCTTTCTCCTTTTGCTATTGAAAATCCATTTACATATGTTTCTAGTTTCATTAAACTATTT
>CANQLM010000058.1 GCA_947624735.1 uncultured Clostridia bacterium
AAGGAATAGAAGAAAATACACCAAGTGGAGACGTTCAAACTTATACAGGAAATAATGCATATTATCCAGATTTATATAATTTTCAAAAAGACTCAGGAGTAGATGTAGAAGAGGGAGGAACACTAAAAGAAAAAGGAATAAGTGAAAATGATGCTGCAGCAGTAGGAATAACAATACCAATAAATAAAGAAGCAAGTCAAGGATATAAGCAAGCAAACATTTTAACAGTAAAGGATACGTTTATTTATAAAGAACAACAAGCAGATTACTATAATGATGAAACATTTTTTTATAAGATGTTTCCATCAGAAGTGTATTATTGGTTAGCGTCTCGTTATGACTATTGTAACGCTGAAGCAGTAGGTTTTGGCCTTCGTTATGTGTACAATGGTAAATTAGATAACTACGGCTTATTTAATAATAATGGTTTTACTCCTGCCGTTAATCGTCATCTCTGCCCGGTAGTTTCCATAGGAACAAACATCCAATTAACAAAAGATGACTCTGGAAGTTGGACACCAAGCAAAATAAAATAGATTTACATTAACCAAAAGGAATGTTCTATACATTAAATAGAAAACATTCCTTTTAATATGCTTTTAATTATTCTAATATTATAATATTCTTAAATTCTTCGATTAATATACTTGCATATTATGTCGAAATATTATATAAGTAAATAAAAGGAGGATGTTAGTATTTAAACTAATATGATAAAAATGAAAAGTGAAAATGGTTTAGGAATAATAGGAATTATATTTATAATAATTATAATTGCAGGATTAATTACAGGAGCAGTATACATTATAAATAAGAATATAGACAAAGAAGAAAATGACCAAATAAGGTCTAATATGCTTCTAATTCAAGGAACGTGTAACAGATTAAAACAAGAATCAGTTAGACAAAAAAAGACTGATATGTTTGTAGGAACAAAAATTTCAGAAATGAATGAAGATGAAATAATTAATGATTTCAAAGGAAAAAATGTCATACCAGAAGACCAATATGAAAAATATTATTGCTTAAATAATGACAATTTAAAATCATTAAATTTAGATATAGAAAATGAAGAAAATTCATATTATTTAGTTAATTATGATGATAATGAAGTTATTATCACAAAAGGATATAATGATAAATATAAATTATCAGAAATTAGCTAGAATTTAAGAAATGGGGAAATAAGTTAAAACTAACTTATATAATAAAATGAAAGAAAAAGAAGAAGAACGATTAAATAATTTAAAAAAATATGAACAAAACCTTTATAATGAGGGCTACAAATTAATATGCGGAATAGACGAAGCTGGCCGTGGACCACTTGCTGGTCCAGTTGTAGTTGGTGCAGTTGTTATGAGACCAGACTCCAAAATTGAATGGGTTAATGATTCAAAAAAGGTTACAGAGAAAAGAAGAGATATTTTATACGAAAAAATAACTCAAGAAGCAATTTCTTGGGGCGTTGGTATTGTGTCGGAAAAAGAAATAGATGAACTAAACATATTAAATGCAACAAAAAAAGGACTCCATATAGCACTTGGTGAAGTAATAGAAAAACTAGGAAAAAAGCCAGAAATAGTAATTACTGATGCTCTAAGAGAGATAGACACATTTGAAATTCCTTATCAATCTATTATAAAAGGAGATGCTACATGTTATTCTATTTCATGTGCCTCAATAATTGCAAAAGTTACAAGGGATAGAATAATGAAAGAGTGGGATAGTGTTTATCCTGAATATGGATTTAATTCACACAAGGGATATGGAACAGCAAAACATATAGAAGCAATAAAAAAATATGGACCATCGCCAATACATAGAAAAGCTTTTATAACGCATTTTGTGTAATTACTTTATAATTAATTAAATTTAGGAGGATTAACTAAATTGAATATACAAGAGATTATAGCTAAAAAAAGAGATAAATTAGAACTTACAAAAGAGGAAATAGATTATTTTATTAAAGGATATACAGAAGGAACTATTACTGACTATCAAGCTTCAGCACTAATTATGGCAATATACATAAATGGAATGAATTATAGAGAAACAACAGACCTCACACTTGCAATAGCATTTTCTGGGGATGTGCTTAATTTGTCCACTTTAGGAGAAGTAGTTGATAAGCATAGTACAGGAGGAGTTGGAGATAAAATTACTTTAATTTTGATGCCTATTATTGCATCTTTAGGAATACCAGTTGCAAAAATGTCAGGAAGGGGTTTAGGATTTACAGGCGGAACAATAGACAAACTAGAATCAATACCAGGATATAATACATCAATTACAATAGACGAGTTTATTGAAAATGTTAGAAAAGTAGGAATAAGTTTAATGGGACAAACATTAAATTTAGCACCTGCTGATAAAAAAATATATGCTTTAAGAGATGCAATAGCTTGTACTGAAAGCATACCACTAATAGCATCAAGCATAATGAGTAAAAAAATTGCAGCGGGAGCAAATAAAATAGTAATTGATGTTACTTGCGGAAGCGGTGCATTTATGAAAACAAAAGAAGATGCAGAAAAATTGGCAGAAATTATGACTTCAATAGGAAAGCTAGCAGGAAAAGAAACAGTATGCATTATAACTCCTATGGATGAACCAGTAGGGTATGCTATAGGTAATATTTTAGAAGTAATTGAAGCAGTAGATATTCTAAAAAATAAATATATGCCTAAAGATGTAAAATCTATTATCGAAGAATTAGGTGCTAATATGCTAGTTTTAGCAAATAAAGTATCTAATATAGAAGATGGAAAGAAATTAATTATAGAAAATATACAAAATGGAAAAGCATATCAAAAATTATTAGAATTAGTAAAAAATCAAGGCGGAGATATATCTTATATTGAAAATACAGATAAATTTGAAAAAGCAAAATACATAGTTCCAATTCTAGTAACAGAAGAAGGAACTATTGCTAAGTTAGATGCACTTAATATAGGAAAATTATCATGCTATTTGGGAGCAGGAAGAGAGAAGAAAGAAGATAGCATAAATCCAAGAGTTGGATTTGTATTTAATAAAAAAGTAGGAGATACAGTAAAAACTGGAGAAGTTATTGGATATATACATTCAGATGATGAGGAAAAAGCAAAAGAGATTCTACAGCAAGAGATTGTTACTATAAAATGACAAATTAAAAACTAATACATATTAGTTCAGGGTAGAGAGAGCTACCCTGTTTTTTGATACAAAAAAAGATATGTGGAGAGAGCCACATATCTAGTGAGTATATGTCTAGTTAATTGTTAGCTTTTAAGCTATTTTTATTATAACACCATACTTTTAAAATGTCAATAACTTCCAGGAAAAATTAGAACAATATTTTCATTGATTATTTTTTATATTTATGATATATAAAATGCAAGAAAGGAGCAAATGATGTACCCATTTTATGTACATCATAATAAGCGAATGGAAGATAAAGTATTAAGCATAATTGTGGTAAAAAGAGATGGAAAAAAAGTCTCATTTGATGGTACAAAAATTGCTATAGCGATAAAAAAAGGCTTTGACAGTATAGATGAAAAATACAATGAAGATGATGTAAATAAAGTTTATAATAAAGTTATTGACAAAATAGTTAAATTAGACAAAGAAAAAATAAAAATAGAAGAAATTCAAGACTTGATAGAACTTGAACTAAAAGAATGTGGTTATGAAGATGTATATAAATCTTTTTCAGAGTATAGAGAAAAAAGAGCACAATCAAGAGAAATATTTTTTGAAGAAAAAAGAAAACATAAATTTTTAAAAGCACTTGAAAAACTTGGATTAAATACAAAAGAAAGTATAGATACTAATGTAGAAGCAAAAAATGCATTAAAGACAGTGGAAGCCTATGGAATTACAGTAGCGGGCGAATTTACTACATCATATTTAATGAAAAAGAAATTTTCTAATGAACATGAAAATGGAGATATTTATATAAACAATCTTGAATTTTATCCTATGGGAACAACTGAAAGTATGCAAATGAATATAGAAAAACTTTTTTCAGAAGGATTTTCAACTGAAAATAGTTCTATGAGAGAGCCACAAAATATTTTATCTTATGCAATTCTTGCTATTTTAGCCCTTTCAGAAAATCAAAAAGACCAAAGTGGAGAACAAGGAATCCCAGCATTTGATTATTATATGGCGCCAGGTGTATTAAAAACATTTAAAAAGGAATTTAGACAAACAATATATGACATATTAGAATATACAGATTATGATAAATTTATTGCAATTAACGGAATTGAAAGAGAAATTGAAAAAATCAATACAATAGATTTTGATATAGAAGAATTTTACAAATTTACTAGAGGTGCAGAAGAACTAAAAAGAATGTTTAGAATCGTTTATAACAAAGCGATAGAAAAGACTAACAAATTAGTTTATCAAGCAATGGAAGCATTTGTACATAATCTAAATAGCATTTGTAGTTCAACTCTAACAACAATAAATCTTGGAACTGACACATCTGCAGAAGGTAGAATGATTACAAAAAATTTGCTTTTATCTATTGAAGAAGGAGTTGGTGAAAAGAAACAAGCAATTTCTCCAATAGTTGTATTTAAAGTAAAAAGTGGCGTAAATCTTGAAGAAGAAAACCCAAATTTTGACTTGCTAGAATATGCTTGCAAATTAGTAGAAAAAAATAAAAAGATAACATTTTCAAATATGGATTCGCAGTTTAATAGCCAGTATTATAAAGAAGGCGATTTCGATACAGAAGTAGCATATTTGCAAAATGGCTCTAGAGTTATAGACAATATTGTAGATGAAGATAAGCAAATTTCATCTGGTAGAGGTATACTATCTTCTACAGCAATTAATCTTCCAAGAATAGCACTAAAACATAAAGATGATATTGATGATTTTTTTGAAGAACTAGAAGAAAAAATAGAACTTGTAAAGGATCAATTACTTGAAAGACTTGAAATTCAAGGAAATAAAAAAGTTATGAATTTTCCATTTTTAATGACAGAAAATGTTTGGATAGATTCAGAAAAATTAAAACCAGAAGATAAAGTAAAAAAAGTTTTAAAACAAGGAAGTATGAAAATATCATTTGTTGGACTTAATGAATGTTTAATAGTGCTAACTGGGCAAAGTCATGGAGAAAGTAAAAAGGCTCAAGAATTAGGCTTAAAAATAATAGCTAGAATGAGAGAAAAGGTAGATGAATTCTCAAAAAAATATAATCTAAACTTTATTCTAGCAGGAGAATATGATAAAAAAATTGCTAAAGATTTTATAGAATTTGATAGAGTTATATTTGGAAAAATAGATAATGTAACAAATAAAGACAAATATTCTCAAGCATTTGAAATACCAAATGAATACCAAGATAAAAAAATAAAAATAGAAAGTTCTTATCACGAATATACAAATGGTGGACATATAACAGAAATAATAAGCAATAATGTTTTAGAAACAATTAAAGCAATGGTAAAAAATGAAATAGGATATATTAAAATAATATATAAAAAATAAAGAAATAATAGTGAATGCTTATACGATATAAATAGCAGTTGTACTTGATACCTAAAATGCGGTCAAAATTGACAAAAACGCAAAAAAATAGTAAAATATATACTGTATTAATATGTTTAATACAGATAGGGGAATTTTATGCCAAAAGGTAATAAAAAATTAGAAAGGTTTATATCAAGAACAAAAATATATCTGATTATAATAGCAATATTAATTGCTATAATTTGTGTGCTAAATTATAGATTTATTCCAGTAGGAATAGGAGTATATACAATAATAATTTTATACACAATCTGGTCAAACAAAAAGAGAAAAGCAGAACTTTCAGAACAACTAAAAGATTTAACATTAGATGTAAATAATACTGCAAAAACAACATTAATAAATTCACCATTTCCACTAGTTATGTGTGAAACGACAGGAAATATAATATGGAGAAGTGAAAAATTTGTTTCAGAATTTAGTGAAACAAATATTAATGATAAAATAAATGATATTTTAAAGGATATAAAAGTAACAATAGAAACTCAAGAAAATAAGGAAAAAGGCAGTATAAATACTGAATGTAAAATAAATAACAAAGACTATGTAATAATGGGTTCATATGTAAAATCAAAAAGAGAACAAGAATACACAACAATTTTATACTTTATAGATAGTACATATACAAAAAAATTAGAGCAAAAGGCATTAGATGAAGACATTTGTGTAGGAATAATGATGATAGATAACTATGAAGAAATAAATCAAAGAATTTCTTCAGAAGTTAAACCATTAATTACAACTCAAGTTGAAAAATTTATTTATGACTGGGCTTCTAAATACAATGCTTTAGCAGTAAAATCTGATAGAGATACATTTTATTGTATAATTGCACAAAAAGACTTAATCAAAGCAAAAGAAGATAGAATTTCAATATTAGATGAAATCAAAAATATAAACTTACCAGAATCAGATTTATCAGAAATCATACAACCAACATTAAGTATTGCATTCTCTGATGATGGAGAAACTTTTATAGAAAAGACTACATCTACTAGAGCAGTAATAGATATAGCTTTAGGAAGAGGTGGAGACCAAGCAATAGTTAAAATGGATGGAAAATTCGAGTTCTTTGGTGGAAGAACTCAAGAATTAGAAAAGAGAACAAAAGTAAAGGCAAGAATGGTATCACATGCTCTAAAAGAATTAATACAAGAATCAGATAATGTAATTATTATGGGACATTCTAATGGAGATATGGATTCAATAGGTTCAGCAATGGGATTATACAGATTATCAAAAACACTTGGAAAAGAAGCAAAAATATTAAATGAAGGCGTTGGAATAGGCTTAGAAAGATTTATTGAAACAGCAAAAAAAGAAGAGGAATATGCAGATTCTTTTATAACTATTGAAGAAGCCAAAGATTTAGTAAAACCTAATACATTGCTAATTGTAGTAGATACTAATAAGAAAAACTATGTAGAAGCTCCAGAACTTTTAGAACAAATATCTAGAGTAGTTGTAATAGACCACCATAGAAGAAGTACAGACTATATTGAAAATGCAGTATTAACATTCCACGAAGTTTATGCATCTTCAGCATCTGAACTTGTAACAGAAATTATTGAATATTCGCAAATAGAAATCGCACTTACAAACATAGAAATAGAAGCATTGTATGCTGGAATTATGCTTGACACAAAAAACTTTACATTTAAAACTGGTGTTAGAACATTTGAAGCTGCTGCATATTTAAGAAAATGTGGAGTAGATATTATAAAAGTGAAAAAATGGTTCCAAAGTGATTTAGAAACATATCAAACAATATCAAATATAGTATCTAAATCTGAAATAATTAATGACAACATAGCAATTTCAATGTATGAAAAAGACGACGTAAATGCAAATATTATTGCTGCAAAATCAGCAGATGAATTACTTACAATAGGCGGAATTACAGCATCATTTGTATTAGGCAAAACAGGAGACAAAGTTTATATTAGTGGTAGGTCAATAGGAGATATAAATGTTCAAATTATCTTAGAAAAACTTGGAGGAGGAGGACATATTACTCTAGCAGGTGCCCAACTTGAAAATATAAGCTTACAAGATGCAAAACAAGAATTGATGAATAGAATTAACGAATATTTCTTTGAAATGGAAAATTAAAGTATAAAGAAAGGGATTCTAAAATGAAAGTAATTTTATTAGATAATGTAAAAGGCGTTGGAAAAAAAGATGAGATTATTAATGCAAATGATGGTTATGCTAGAAACTTCCTTTTGCCAAA
>CANQLM010000059.1 GCA_947624735.1 uncultured Clostridia bacterium
CTACTTTCATATACTATTAATAATATTTATTATTGGAGGTATGTATTTTTATGAATGATAATGATTTAAATGAGATGATTAAAAAAGCTCAATATATGATTCAAAATAATCAAATTCCAGATGATATTAAAAATTTAGTTAATAATTTTCAAAATCAAAATAATTCTTCTAGTTCAAATGTGCAAAGTACAAATAATAGAAATGTAAGCAACAATTATTCTAATACACAAAATACAAATAGCAGAAATTATACAAATATGAAGAATTCTTCTAATTATAATTCTACCAATAGTTTTAATACATATAATACTGGAAATAACAACAATTCTTTTAATAATACACAAAATAATTCGGTTCGCAATAACAGTGGAGATAGTCAAGCACCTAATATTGATATGGAAACTTTATTAAAACTTCAAAGCATTATGTCCAAAATGAAAAATAGCAGTGATGATGATATGAGTAGATTGCTTTTATCTTTAAAACCTTATCTTAGAAATGGTAAGAAAGAAAAAATTGATGAATACATCCAATTAATTAAAATGGGAAAAATGACTCAAATATTAAATTCCTTTGGCGGTGAAAAGAAATGAATTTAACTAATTTTTTATCTTTTGATAAAGAAGGTAAAGTTAATATTTTAGGATTTTCTTTTTATTCTGATGATTTACTTATTATAACTCTTTTATTTTTTCTTTATTCTCAAAAGGTAAATGATAAATTTATTTATATTGCCCTTATATTACTATTAATAAATTAATCGCTCTTGCATATGTGACTGCAAAAGCGATTAATTTTTATATTATTCCATCTCAATATTTCCTTCTTCACTTACATATGCAAGAGAAAATGCTTGCATATCAATCTCTTCTTTGGTTCGTTCTTTTATACTACTTGCTATTCTTATTTGAGGAGAATCTATTATATGTGCTGATATTATTGCTTTTTCATTTCCTTTTGCTCCTGCATGTGCCATACCTCTAAGAGTTCCTAGTACAAGTATGTTATCTTCTGCAATTATCTCAGCTCCACTATTTACATCTCCTAATATTGCTACACTTCCTTCAAATTCTATTTTTTGGCCTGAGCGAAGTGAACCTTGATAAAATTTAGTTTCTGACGTTGCAATTTCCTTTTTAAAATTTTTCTTTATTGCGTGTAGCCCTAAATTTCTTGGACTGTCAAAGTTAACTTTTACTTTTATTGTTTTTTCTATTAGTAGCTTTATTTCGTCCATTTCTTTTGCTTTCAAGATTTTTCCAGTTACTAATATTGGCGTTTTTTCTTCTTTATAGAAATTTTTTAAATCTGGCAATTTTACTTTTAGTTCTTTAATTATTTCTGTAAAGCTAGCCTCATCCTTTATTTTAATCATTATACAATTTGTTTTTAAAAATATATTAATACAACTCATTTAAACTTCCTTTTCTTTTTATCTTACAGTTTGCATATAAGATGAAACTGTCGTATCTTCAGTTATTTGAGATGCATTCATTCCAAGATATTCAGCAAATATTGCTCTAGCTACTGGTGCAGTATAACCACCATGTTCACCATTTTTTACGTATACTGCAACTGCGATTTCTGGATCATCAAATGGTGCAAATCCAACAAACCAAGCATTTGTTCCGTTGTTTGTTGATGCTGAACCTGTTTTTCCTCCAACTTCTATGTTAAAGTCTCTAAAGTATGAATATGCTGTTCCTGCATCATCACTTGTAACGCCTTTCATTCCTTGCCTAATTGCTGCAATAATGTTTGAGCTTAATTCCAAATCACTTCCACTATTTCCTTCTTTTTGTAAAAATTCATTTACGTGTGATTCGATTTCATTTCTAGATACTTGTGTACCATCTGGATTATTTATTGATTTAACAATTGTTACTTCAATATTTTTTCCACCATTTGCAAGCATTGCTGTATATTTTGCCATTTGGAGAGGAGTAAAGTCATTATATAATTGACCTATTGCGGTTTGTATTGTTTTTCCACCTGTCCATTCTTTATCTACCTCTGGACCAGATAATGTTCCTGATATTTCATCTGGAAGCTCAACTCCTGTTTTTTGTCCAAGTCCAAATGCTTTGGCTACTTGTACTAGCTTATCTATTCCTGCTCTTCTTCCTGTTTCATAGAAGAAGTAGTTGCATGAATGTTCTATTGCTTGCACAACATTTTGCCAACCATGTCCACCTCTTAACCAACATTTTGGTTGGTAATCATTAAAATATTTATATATATACGTGTCATTTATCTTTGTATTTAAGTCTATTACTCCACTTTCTAGTCCAGCTATTGCTGTTACTAGTTTAAATGTAGAACCAGGTGCTGATTTATCTGAAATTGCTTTATTAACTAATGGATGTCTTCCATCATTTAAATAGTTATCCCAATTTGCTTGACTTATTCCATCCGTAAATAATGATGGATTATAATTTGGAAAACTTGCCATTGCAAGGATTTCACCTGTTTTTACATTTACAACAACTGCTGAACCTTCACTTGCTTTGGTTGCTCCACTTAATACTCCATTTTGCATATCTGCTATATCTTTGGCAAGAGCTTCTTCTGTTGCCTTTTGCAATTTGGAATCTATTGTAAGCACTACATCACTTCCAGTTATTGCTGGTTCAGCAATATATTCATCTGTTACAACACCATCAACAGACATATCAATTTGCTTAATTCCATCTTTTCCTTTTAAATATTTTTCAAAGACTTTTTCTATTCCTGTTTTACCGATTATATCATTTTGTTCATAATCTTCATTCTTTTCTAGCTCGTCTGGTGATATTTTTCCAACATAACCTAATATGTGTGATGCAAGTTCTCCATAAGGATATGCAACTGTTGGTTCTACATAAGTGCTAATTCCCGGAAAACTAGTTCCCATTTCGTTAAATTTAGCATAGCTTGCATTACTAATATTGCTTGCTATTTTTACAGATTTAGTATTACTATATCCATCTTTTTCAATCAAATATCTAAGTGTTATAATTCTTCTAATATCTTCTACATTATCGATACTTATTTTGTATTTTTCTTTATAGTAGTTAAAAGCCTGTTCTGCATTAAAATTTGCATCAATCTTGTTAGATTCTTTCCAACTTTGTTCATTTATGTTTTTAAATTCATACGGATTAATGCTAATTGGAAAATTGTCTATATAACTGTCTCCATTTTCTTCAAGAGTTTTTGCAACTAAAAGAAGTGCGTTATTTAAAGTTTCCGTATCTATCTTTGTCTTATAGATTTCCACATTATATATAACAGATGTGGATACTAATTTATTTCCTGTTGCATCTAAAATGTTTCCTCTTGTAGCAGTTATAGTTTTTTCTCTAGTAAGTCTTGTATTTGATGTTTCTCTATATTCTTCTCCATGTACTATTTGTAAATTAAATAGTGAGACTAAAAGCACAATTCCTATTATGTACACTATAGCTATTAATATATTAAACCTTATTTTAGTGTTATCTTTTTTCTTCATTATTAGCTTTTAGCTAACTCCTCTCTTTTATTTAAAAATATCTTGTAAGTATTTTTTTACTTTTAAATATATTTTCTAAATAGTAACCTAGTTTTTTCATTCCAGGATAAAATATTATAACTAGAAAAATATTATATATTATTTCTAATAATAGTATTATTAGAAATGCTACTATTTCTAGTTCTATGTGAAATTTTAAGATGTTTACAATATACATTCCTATTTCAAATATTGCTGTTGCTCCTGCTGTCATTAGTATTATTGTTACTCTACTATCTTTTGAAAAGTTTTTGTCAAAGTATTCTCCAAGTAGTCCTATCGCTCCTAAAAATATTCCTGTAAAGCCTATACTTTTTCCTATTAAAATGTCTAGAATTATGCCAAAAATTAGTCCGCATATTCCGCCTACTTTTTTTCCAACAAATAATCCTAAAAATAACACTAATATTATAAATATATTTGGTTTTATTCCTCTAATTGTAAACCATGAGAAAAAATTTATTTGTAAAAAATATATTATTAAAAAAAGTATTACAATTATTAGTATACCTTTAAATTTTTTCAATCTTTTTCCCCTACCCTTTAATTTATTTTTTATTGTGTAATTACTAGAACTGTTTCTAGTTTTGAAAAGTCTGTTGCTGGGTTTACGTTTGCATATCTATCTAATTCATTTTGAGTGTTTACGACGTCTTTTATTGTTCCTATTAATATTCCTTTTGGAAATATTCCGCCAAAGCCTGATGTTACTACATCATCTCCTTGCAAAATACTTGCTTCAACTGGTATAGATGTCGCTTTTAAATTTTGTGTGCTTGCTAAAGTTCCTTTTAGCAAAATACTTTGGTCTGCTGTTGATATTGATGCACTTACCGTACTTGCTGTATCGATTATAGTTTGCACTTTAGCAGTTGCATCTGTTACTGATAATACTTTACCTACTAATCCAGATTCTGATATTACTGGCATATTTTCTGCTATTCCGTCATTTTTTCCAACATTTATAATTATTATCTTGTCATAGTTACTGTAACTTCTCTCTATTACGTTTGCTGGAACTGTTGTATAATCAGCATATTTATTTTTTAAATTAACATATTCTTTAAGTGTATTGTTTTCCGATTTAAGAATTTCTAATTCTCTTAACTGCTCTTTTAATTTTGAATTTTCTTCTCTTAAACCTAAATTTTCATTTTTTAGGGTTTCTATATCACTTAATTGTTGTTCGTCTCCAGTTATTTTATTTTTTATATATACATATCCATTTTGAAATGGCATAAATAACTTACTGACAACAGTTTGTGCTATTTGCATTTGATTTGTTTCTAAATTAGATACTATAACTATAATTACTAGTACAATTACTGTTATAACTATCCCAATTAAACCTGTTTTGCGCCTTTTCACTATGCCCTCCTATTAACGTCTTTTGTATTTTTTAATTTGTATGCTTTCTGTCAAGTAATATTTTCTTTAATTTATCAAAGTTTTCAAGTATTTTCCCAGTTCCTATTGCAACACATTCTAGTGGAGAATCTGCAATATAAGTTTTTACACCTGTTTTTTGTGCTACTAAATTATCTAAGTTTCTGATTAGTGCTCCTCCTCCAGATAAATATATTCCATTTTCCATTATGTCAGAAGATAGCTCTGGTGGAGTTATTGATAAAGTGTTTATTATAGCTTCAACTATGTCATTAATAGGTTTTTGCATAGCTTCTTCTATTTGCTTTGATGATATTTCTAAATTTCTTGGCAAGCCTGAGTCGATGTCTCTTCCTCTAATTTCTTTTGTTATTTCAGTTACAAGTGGCATTGCACAACCTAATTCTATTTTTAAATTTTCTGCTTGTGCCTGTCCAATTACAATGTTTTCTTTTCTTTTTAAGTAAGCTATTATTGCTTCATCTATTGCATCTCCTGCTACTTTAATTGATGTTCTTGCGACTATTCCTCCTAGTGAGATAACTGCAACTTCCGTTGTTCCTCCGCCTATATCTATAATCATTTTTCCACTTGGTTCTAGTACGTTAAGTCCTGCTCCTATTGCAGATGCCATTGGTTCATCTACTAAATGCACTTCTTTTGCTCCTGCTTGCAAAAAGGCATCTTGTACTGCTCTTTCTTCGACTTCTGTAATTCCTGATGGTACGCCTACTACTACTCTTGGTTTTCCTGCATTATATTTTTGACATACTTTTCTAAGCATATTTTTTAGCATAAGTCCTGTTGATGTAAGGTCTGCAATAACTCCTTCTTTTAATGGTCTTACAGCTCGTATGCTTTCTGGTGTTCTTCCTAGCATTTCTTTTGCCTCAACTCCTGTTGCTACTATGTCTGATGTTATCTGATCAATAGCTACTACTGATGGCTCTCTTAAAATTATTCCTTTGCCTTTTAAAGTAATTAAAATATTAGCTGTACCTAAATCTATGCCGATATCTTTTGAACTAAAGTCTAGTAATTTCATTTTTAAAATCCCTTCTTGAAAAAATACTTTCATATTCGTCTAATCCAACCACTATATGATCTAATAGTTTTATTCCTATGATTTCAGAAGCTTTGAAAAGTTTTTTTGTAAATTCTATATCATTTTTACTTGCTGTTGAATCTCCACTTGGATGGTTATGTACAATGATTATTTTTTCTGCGTTTTCCTTAATTACTTCTAGTAATATTTGTCTTATGCTTAAATTAATTTTATCTACTTCACCTTTAGCATAATTTATAATTTTAATAATATAATTTTTGTTATTTAAAATAACTATTTTTAAACATTCTTGTTTTTCTATTCTAAATTCATCAAAAAAGATTTCTGCAATATCTCTTGGAGATTTTATTTGTATGTTTGCATCTTCTTTTATACACATTCTTTTTGTGAGTTCACATAGTGCTTTTAATTGTATTGCTTTTACTTTTCCAATTCCTTTTATTCTTTTTAGTTCTTCTATTGATAAGTTTTGAATTCCTTTTAGAGAATTAGACAACAAAAGAATTCTATTTGCTATTTCAATAGAATTTTCTTCTTTTGTCCCTGTCTTTATAATTATTGCCAATAGTTCTGCGTTTGATAACATTCTTTCTCCATATTTTTCAAGTTTTTCATATGGTCTTTCTGATATTGGCAATTCTTTCATTTTTAGTGGCATTAAATTTCCTTTCTGCCCCTTTTTAATTAGAATCTTCTGTATATGAATACAGCTATAATTATTCCTACTATGCTTGATACATTAATTTTGAACATAAGTCCTAGTGTTAGTTGCACTACACCTAAGTCTAGTGTTATTGGGCTAGATAGTCCAAATTGTTGTCCGTATCCAAGCCAGCTAAGCCATGATATTCCTGCTGTTAGCTCTCCTATTAATCCTCCGATTACTAATCCACATAGTACGAATATTATTAATACTAGTGTTCCTTTTTCTCTTGTTGACATTTTTTACCTCCATTTTTTCTTACGGAAACGTGTTTTTTTATAAAAGTATTATATATGTAATTGGATTTTTTTTCAAGATATTTTAGTAAAAAGTATTTCTTTTTTGCAATGAATATGTTATATTTTAGTCTGAGGAGGATTTAATGATTTTTCAAAAGCTTAGTGAGAACAAATTAAAGATTATTTTATCTAATGACGAGTTACCAAATAGCGGTAATTTTGATGATTTTATTTCAGATTCTTCTGAAGCTAGACATACATTTTTAGAAATTCTGGATAAGGCCTACGATGAAGTAGGTTTTAATACTCGTGATTACAAAATAAAGATAGATGCAATTGCTCTTAGAAATGGTAATTTTGTTTTTACTGTTACTAAACTTGTTAAAATGAAAAAAGCTTTAAAGACTGCTAAACCTAGAAAAATTGCTAAATCTGATATTTCTAATTTCGCAGTTTACAAATTTGATAGCTTTGATGACTTTTGTAATTTCTGCTCGTTCCTTAAGAAATTAGATTTAATTAATTTAAGTAATTTAGCTAGAAAAATAGAATTGTATTCTTACAATAATTGTTATTATTTATCTGTTTTTAGAATTAATGAAAATTTTAGTGATATAGCAAAGTTTTATAGCTCAATTACTGAATTTTGTAAGTATTTTTCAAATAGAGAATTATTTATTTCTGTGTTAAAAGAAAAAGGAAGTTTAATTCTGAAAAATAATGCAATTAGTATTTGCCAAAAATATTTTATATAATTAAAAGCGAGG
>CANQLM010000060.1 GCA_947624735.1 uncultured Clostridia bacterium
ACTCTCCTTATATTATGTATTACATAATATCATAATAAATTAATTTTTGCAACGATTTTTGTTAAATTTTGTAAATTTATAGTCATTTTGTAAAATTAACAAAATGACTATATTTTTAAATTGTAATTTCAGCTTTTTCCTTAAATGTTTTTTCTACTAACTTATTTAATGGCTTATTTTCTTCTTTTTCTAGGTTCATATCTTGACCTATTATTTGTATCGCTAATGCCTGTACTTCTTTTAATGCTTCCATATCTTGAAATAAATTTGCTATTTTAAATTCTGGTATACCATGTTGTTTTGTTCCAAAAAAGTCTCCAGAGCCTCTTAATTCTAGGTCTTTTTCAGCTATAACAAATCCATTATCTGTTTGAGTCATAATATCCATTCTTTCTTTAATTAGTTCATTTCCACTACCACATTTTAATATACAATAAGACTCGTACTCTCCACGTCCTACTCTTCCTCTTAACTGGTGAAGTTGTGCTAATCCAAATCTTTCGGCATTTTCTATTATCATAATGCTAGCATTTGGTACATCAACACCAACTTCTATAACTGTTGTTGACACTAAAATATCTATTTCTTTATTTTTAAATCTTTCCATTATCTCGTCTTTTTCTTTAGGCTTCATTTTTCCGTGTAAGACTTCTACTCTGTATTCTTTAAAAATTTCATTTTGATATTTTTCAGCAAGTTCAATAGCCGATTTTAGTTTAGGACCTTCTTCATCTTCTGATTCTTCAACTAATGGACAAACAACATAGCATTGTCTTCCTTTATTAATTTCTTTTTTTACAAATTCATTTACTCTATTTTCTAATCTTCTTGATACTGCATATGTTTCTACATGCTTTCTATTTGGTGGAAGTTCATCAATTATTGATATATCCAAATCTCCATATAATATAAGTGCTAGTGTTCTTGGTATAGGAGTTGCAGTCATAACTAATACATCTGGATTTTCTCCTTTAGCTATTATTGAACTTCTTTGTTTAACGCCAAAACGGTGTTGCTCATCTGTTACAACTAATCCTAATTTTTTGAATATAACATTTTCTTCTAACAAGGCATGTGTCCCTATTATTATGTCTGCTTCTCCATTTTCTATTCTTTCCAAAGCTAAACGTTTTTGTTTAGCAGTCATTCCTCCAACTAGACCTTCACAAACTATTCCATATTTTCCAAGTATTTTATTGAAATTATTTAAATGTTGCTTTGCAAGTATCATTGTTGGAGCTAGAATTGCCACTTGATATCCGCTTTTTACTGCTTTATATGCAGATATCATTGCTACAACGGTTTTTCCAGAGCCAACATCTCCTTGCAAAAGTCTATTCATTGGCTTTTCGCTTTCCATATCTTGATTTATGTCTTCTAAAACATTAAGTTGTGCTTTTGTTAATTTAAAAGGAAGGTCATTTATTACATCTGACATATTTACATTTTTATCATACTTAATTCCTTTTATTTCATTATTATTTTGACTTTTTAATTTTAAAAGTCCTAACTGCATAGTAAGTAATTCGTCAAATACTAGTCTTCTTCTAGCTTTTCTAAATGTTTCAAAATCTTTTGGAAAATGGATTTCTTTTATTGCTTCATTGTAGCTAATTAAATTGTACTTATCTAATATATATTGAGGCATTATTTCGTCTAAATTTCCAACTAGGCTAAGTCCATTTTGAATAACTTTTCTGATTGCATTTCCTTTTATTTCATAGGTTAATGGATATACTGGTATTATTTTTCCAGTATTATTATTTTTTTCTATTATATCAAATACTGGAGAATTTATTTCTTTTACTCCATTTTTGACTTGAAATTTTCCAAAAAATCTATAAGTTTCTCCTCTTTTTATTTGCGTTCTTAAATATGGTTGATTAAACCATGTTATCATACAAGTATCTGTTCCATCTTTTACAATAGCCTTTTCTATACTTTTATATCTTCCAAGCATTCTAACATTTAAACCAGTAATAACAGTTGCTTCTATTGAACATTTTTCTCCATCTTGCACATCTGATATATTTTTAATTTTGCTTCTATCTTCATAATCTCTAGGATAATATGTAATTAGGTCTTCTAAAGTAAAAATACCTAATTTATTTAATATTTTTGCTCTATTTGGTCCTACTCCTTTTACATATTGAATTTCCATTTTTAAATCGGTCATTATTACTCTCCAACTTACTTATTTTTGTAAATTATATTATATTAGAGAGCTTTTTTCAAGTGCTAAAATTTTAAGAAATCACATCTTATTTAATAAAATTTTACATTTCTATTACATTTTACTTTTTTTATTGTATATTTTAATTGTTTACTTTATAATTATTGTGTATTTATGTAAAAAAATGGTTTATAGACAACCTTTTAAAATGTCTAAATTATATTTAAGGAGATAATAAAATGGACGAAAATAACAATAACTTAAATCCTAATGAGCAAAATAATCAAGGATTTAATAATAATCCTTATCAAGGTTCAGACCCTTATGCTAGTCTAAATTCAGATCCTATGCAAAATGCAGATCCATACGCTAGTATGAATCCTAACCCTATGCAGAATTCAGACCCTTACGCTAGTATGAATCCTGATCCTATGCAAGCTTTAGACCCTTATGCTAGTATGAATCCTGATCCTATGCAAAATGTAGATCCTTATGCTGGTATGAATCCTAACCCTATGCAGAATAATAATTCTCAAGATATGTATCAAACACCTACTCAAGGTACAGAAAGTCAAGATATGTATCAGGCACCTACTCAAGGTGTAGAAAGTCAAGATACTATAAATCCTATACTTAGTCAAAGTTTACCTACTGATAATGCTAATAATGGAGAAATGTCTAATACACAATATCAAGACAATACTACTTATCAAGATAATACTTATAGCGATTCAAATTTAGGATTTGATAATAATATGAACTATCAAACTCAACCTATGGATAATAATATGGATTATCAAACTCAGCCTATGGATAATAACATGAACTACCAATCTCAGCCTATGGATAGTAATATGAATTACCAAACTCAACCTATGGATAATAATATGAATTATCAAGCTCAATCTACAAGTAGTGATATGGATTTTGTAAAAGCATGGATGGGAACTTTATTTGATAAAGCACATTCTAAAAAATTCAACTGGCCTGCTGCTTTATTTGGTGGAATATATTTCTTATTTAGAAAAATGTATCTAACTGGTGCTTTATTTATACTATTAAATATGTTAGTTAATATATTGGCTGTTATGCTTATAACTAAAATTAAATTTATGCTTGTAGGTCTTGTTGGAGCTTTATTAATTAATTTAGCTTTGATTTTTGTATACGGATTTTCTTTCTATCCACTTTATAGAAGTTTTGTACGTAAAAAGATTAATAGCTTAAAATCATCAATTACCGATAATTCTCAACTAATAAATACAGCTACAACAAAAGGAAATACTTCAGTTCTTGCTTTAATATTAGCTATTTTAGTTGTAATGATAGTAGTTCCTGTTATCTCAGGAGTTTTAGTAACTACTGGTATTATAAATTTTGCAAGTAATCTTTCATCTCTTTTTGCAGGATTTTCTAGCAAAAATGAACTAGATATACCAAATGAAATTGATGATAGTATTGTAACTTCTGATATGCAAACTGTTAGTTTCATAGATGGTTATGATTTTAGTTACGATTCAATGATTTGGTTTTATGACGAAGAGTCTAATTCTTTAATAAAAGGAGATTATACTTTACTATATGGACAAAAATTTGATAATGCTCAAAGTACATTCAATTTTGATGCAACTACTCCTTCTGGAAGAGCATCACTTTTAAGTACTTTAGTTTCTTCACTTGAATCTCAAGCCGCTACTTTAAACTTAGGTGTTGAAGTTGGTTATAGTAATTTTGTACTAGGTACAAATGCTTATTATGAACATGTAGATATTACTTCATCAGAAAGTATTTCAAGATATTATTTTATACTAATCCCTGAAGATGATGTATTATTCCAATTCGTTTTAACAACAAGTGATACTGTAATCGACCTTGAAACAAATGTAGAAGCCGTAAATATTTTAACAAGCATATCTAAACCTTCAGATATAGAAAATCAAGATAATGAACAAAACAACAATGAATTAACTGAAAATGTTGTATCTAATTCAATTACTAGTGAATTAACAAACGGTATAATGGTAACTGAAAATGGTGTTTATGACGAAAATGTAGTTGATACTCCATCTACAAATAATGAAACTTCTTCTGATAATGTAGTTTCATCAAATGTTACAGAACCTTCTAACTCAACACTTTCAGAATTCTTAAGCTAATATTTATAATTAAATAATTTAAAATATTAAAAAGATGAGCAAAATAATTAAATTAACTTTTTGCTTATCTTTTTTATTTGCATATATTTTCCTAAAAATATTGTTAAAATTAATAATTTGTTATATAATGGGTAATATTATTTTAGAAAAGAGGGATTTTATTATGATGGATTATACTTTAGTTAGAGATTTATATAAGAATACTGACAAATATTTAGAAAAAGAAATTAGAGTTGCAGGTTGGGTTAAAACTATGCGTAATTCTAAAATTTTTGGATTTATTGAATTAAATGATGGAACCTTCTTTAATAATATACAAATTGTTTTTGATGATAAATTAAGTAACTTTGAAGATATTTGCAAATTAACTATTAGTTCATCTATTATTGTAGATGGCGATTTTGTAAAAACTGAAAATGCAAAACAGCCTTTTGAAATTCATGCTAAAAAGATTGAAATATATAATCTTTCTGAAAATGACTACCCTATTCAAAAGAAAAATACAAGTTTTGAATTTTTAAGAACTGTTGCTCATCTTCGTCCTAGAACTAATACCTTTAGTGCTGTTTTTAGAGTAAGAAGTATGCTTTGCTATGCTATTCACAAGTTCTTTCAAGAAAGAGGGTTTGTATATGTAAATACCCCTATTATTACTGGAAGCGATTGTGAAGGTGCTGGCGAAATGTTTAACGTAACTTCATTCGATTTAGATAGTGTTCCTAAAGGTGATGATAAAAAAACAGATTTTTCTAAAGATTTCTTTGGTAAAAATGCTCATCTTACCGTAAGTGGACAACTTGAGGCTGAAACTTATGCAGAAGCTTTTAGAAATGTTTATACTTTTGGTCCAACTTTTAGAGCTGAAAATTCAAATACAGTAAAACACGCAGCTGAATTCTGGATGATGGAACCTGAAATGTGTTTTGCTGACCTTTCAGATTGTTTAGATGTTGAAGAAGCTATGCTTAAATATGTTATTTCTTATGTTTTAGAAAATGCTCCTGAAGAAATGGCTTTCTTTGATAAATTCATTGCTAATGGACTTATTGAAAAATTAAAAACTACAATTAATAAACCTTTTGGAAGAATTACTTATACTGATGCAATAAAAGAACTAGAAAAACATAATGACGAGTTTGAATATAAGGTTTCTTGGGGTGTAGATATTCAAACAGAGCATGAAAGATATTTAAGTGAAAAAATATTCCAAAGACCAGTTTTTGTAACTGATTATCCAATGGATATAAAAGCATTTTATATGAAACAAAATCCTGATGGCAAAACTGTTGCAGCAGCAGATTTACTTGTTCCTGGAATAGGAGAACTTATCGGTGGTAGCCAAAGAGAGGAAGATATTTCTAAACTTACATCTAGAATGAAAGTACTTGGTCTTGATGAAAAAGATTATTGGTGGTACTTAGATTTAAGGAAATATGGTAGTGTTCCTCACTCTGGATTTGGACTTGGATTTGAAAGATTAATGATGTATACAACTGGTATGCAAAATATTCGTGATGTTATACCTTATCCTCGTACTCCAAAAAACTGTGAATTTTAATTAAAATTATTTTTGGCATTGCCTAATAAAATTTATTGTAATTCAAATAAAAAATATTGTAATTTCCTGTACTGTGCTAATTTAAACACTCTGCAGAATTACAATATTTTTTTATCATCAAATATATTTTTATTATAAGATTCTATATTTTAGCTTTCATATGCTTTTCTATAAAGTTCTATAAAATCTTCCTTTGTTACATCTCTTGGGTTTCCTGGCTTACATGGATCTGCCATTGCTTTTTCTGAAAGCATTTCAAAATCTTCTTCTTTTACTCCTACATCTTTTATTGTTTGAGTTATTCCTACATCATAAGATAAATTCTTTATTGTTTCACAAAATGTCTTTATAACTTCCTCTTTTGTAAAATCTTTTGCATCTATGTGAAATGCTTGTGTTAATATTTCTCTAAAGTCTTCATATACAACTTCACCATTGAATTCCATTACTGTTGGAAGTAAAATTGCATTTGCAAGCCCGTGTGGTGTATCATAAACTGCACCTAATTGATGTGCCATTGAATGTACAATTCCAAGTCCTACATTTGAAAATGCCATTCCTGCTATATATTGTCCAAGTCCTACATTATTGATTGCTTCTTGATTTTGTTCATTAACTGCTTTTGCAAGATTATCATATATTAACTGTATTGCTTTCATAGAAAACATCTGAGACATTACATTTTTTGATTTTGTTATATATCCTTCAATAGCGTGAGTTAAAGCATCCATTCCTGTAGATGAAGCAACTGATTTTGGCATAGATGCCATTAGTTCTGTATCAACGATTGACATAATTGGAATATCATGTTCATCAACACATACCATTTTTATCTGTCTTTTTGGGTCTGTTATAACATAATTAATAGTAACTTCTGCTGCAGTTCCTGCTGTAGTTGGAATTGCAATCATTGGTAATCCTTTATTCTTTGTATTAGATAATCCATTTAGTGAAACAACATCTGCTCTATCAGGATTAGTCATTACTATCGATATTCCCTTTGCTGTATCTATACTTGAACCTCCTCCTACTGCTACTATTAAATCTGCATCAAAATCTTTGCAAAGATTAACTCCTGATAAAACATTTTCGACTGGTGGATTAGGCTTTACATCATGAAATACTATATATTTTATATTGTTTGCTTCTAATAAATCTGTTACCTTTTCACTTACTCCTGCATTATACAAATCATCATCTGTTACTACTAAAACTTTTTTAAATCCTCTCTTTTTTATTTCTTCTGGAAGGACTTTTCTCGCTCCTTCTCCAAAATATGCGGTTTCATTTAAAGTAAACTTTTGAATTTCCATAAACTCCTCCTTCTTAAATTTAAATATTATTGTAGAATTAAAAATATTATAAATTCGGCAGTGGCGCGTAGCGACCAACCGGAGTGAAACGAAGGGCGAATTAAGCTGTTGTCGAAAACTTGTTTT
>CANQLM010000061.1 GCA_947624735.1 uncultured Clostridia bacterium
ATTAAAAATATAGGAATAATAGATGATTTAAGTGTTGAACTTAATTCTGGATTTAATGTTTTTACTGGAGAAACAGGAGCAGGAAAAACATTAATAATTGATGCAATAAGTATAATATCAGGAGGTAGATTTTCAAAAGAAATTATTAGAAAAGGTGAGGAATATTCATTTGTAGAACTTAACCTTTATTTACCAGAAAATGAAAATTCAATAGATGGTAACATAATTGTTAGTAGAGAAGTTCACATAAATGGAAGAAATTCTTGTAAAATTAATGGTAGATTAGTTACAGTTGCTGAGCTTAAAGAATTTATGAATTCAGTAATAGATATTCATGGACAAAATGATAATCAAAAAATACTTAATCCCAAAAATCATATTAAATATTTAGATGACTTTTGTGGAAAACAACTATTAGATACTTACCAAGAATATAAAAATTTATTCTATAAATATAATAGCTTAAAAAAGGAACTTAAAGATAATTTAGGAGACGAAAAAGAAAAGCAAAGAAGATTAGACTTACTTCAATACGAATTTGAAGAAATTGATAAAGCGTCTTTAAAAATAGGCGAGGAAGATATTTTAAATGAAAAAAGAAATCTTTATATGAATTTTGAAAAAATATCTAAAGGCTTAAATGAAACTAATAGTAATCTTGACAAATCTGTCGAGACTATTAATAATGCAGTAAAAGTAATGGAAAAAATAGAAAATTTAGACTCAAAATATAGTAGTAAACTAAATGAAATAAGAAATGTATATTATGAAATTGAAGAACTTGCAAGAGATATGAGCAGTATGGATGAAGAAATGTATTTTGATGAAAATGAACAAAATAATATAGAAGAAAGATTAGATTTAATATTTTCATTAAAAAGAAAATATGGAAATAGTATTGAAGAAATATTAGATTACAAAAATAAAATAGAAGAAGAAATTAATAGAATCAATAACCTTGATGAAGTAAATAAAAAAATAAAAGAAGAAATCGAAAATGTAACAAAATTAATGATAGATAAATCACAAAAAATGCATGATTTAAGAGAACAAACAGCTAAAATGCTAAGTGAAAAAATAAACTCAGAATTAGCTGATTTAGAAATGGCAAATGCTAGATTTACAATAAAAATAAATAAAACTACAGAATTTAATAAAAGAGGAATGGATGAAGTTTTATTTTTAATATCAACTAATTTAGGAGAAGAAGCAAAGGAACTTTCTAAAATTGCATCAGGCGGAGAAATGTCAAGAATAATGCTTGCAATAAAAACAGTTCTTGCTAACACAGATAGCACACCTATACTTATTTTTGATGAAATAGATACAGGAATTAGTGGAAAAGCAGCAAAATCAGTTGGACAAAAATTAAAATTAATTGGCAAAAATCATCAAGTAATCTGTATAACACATCAACCAAGTATTGTAGCAAAAGGAGACCAAAACTATTTTATAAGTAAATCTACAAACAAAGAAAGAACATATACACAAATAAAGAAGTTAGAAGAAGATGAAATAATTAATGAAATTGCTAGAATATCAAATGGAGATATCACAGAAATAGCAAGGAAGCATGCTATTGAACTTAGAAAATCTGCTTAAAAATAAAAAGTTATATTATTAAGCTTAAGGAAAAAGTGAAAAGTTAATTATTAAGCAAATAATAAATTTCTAAAAAATACTTGTAAAATTACTCATATATTGATATACTAAGAATATCATAAACTATTGAAGGAGGTTTATTATGAGCGAAGAGAAAAAAGAAGTAAAAGAAAATAAGGAAGAAGTAAAAACAGATAATAATGAGACAAACATACAAATATCAGATGATGTTGTGGCTGTAATAGCTGGAATGGCTGCATCAGAAGTTCCAGGAGTAGCTGATATGGCAGGAGGATTTGCTGGTGGAATATCAGAAGTTCTTAGTGGAAAAAAGAATATGTCAAAAGGAATTAAAGTAGACATATTAGAAAAATCAACAAAAATTGATGTTAATATTATAGTTGAATATGGTGCAAGAATTCCAGAAGTTGCATTTGAAATCCAAAAAAGAGTTAAAAAATCAGTTGAAAATATGACAGGTCTTGATGTAGAAGAAGTTAATGTACATGTTCAAGGTGTTAGTACAGCACAAGAAAGTAAAAAGTCAGAAAAAAAGGCTGAAGTAGCAGACAAATCAGAAGTAAAGAAAGAAGCAAAAAAAGAAGAAAAGAAAGATGAGAAAAAAGATACTGCAAAGAAAGTTGTAACAAAAAAAGCACCTGCTAAAAAGAATGCGAAAAAATAATAAAAAATAAAAATTACTTAAATAATAAAATTAATAAATAATCATATTAAAGCTAATTAATTCTTTACAAAGAATTAAAAATAGAGCTTATAAAGAAGTAAGAGAGGTAATAAAATGAGATTTTTAGAGAAATTAGGACTAGCATTATTTTCAATAATAGTATTAGTAATATCAGTTGTCTTATGCTTAATAGCATTTGGATGGATGGAATCAACAATATTTAGTATATTAATAGGAAAAGTATTAATATCACAAACATATACCTACATAATGGTAGGAGTTTGTGTAGTATTAATTCTTCTTGCAATAAGATGTATATTCTTTAGTGACCCAAAAGAAATAGAAGAAAGTGATGACGGAATACTTTTACAAAATGAAGACGGAAAACTTTTAATTACAGTTGAAACATTAAAAAATATGGTAGATGGAGTTATTAATGAAATACCTAATATAACAGACAGTTCAACAGGTGTACTTATTACAAAAGAAAACGATATAATTATAAGTGTTTCAATAGACGTTACTAAAGAAACTGTTATTAAAGATGTTTCATCAAAACTACAAGTAAAAATTAAAAAAGCAATTAAAGATGCTACTGACTTAGACATAAAAGCAGTAAATGTTAGAGTAAGAAATGCTGAAACTGTATCAAGCAATAGCCAAGAAAATGTAGAAGAAAAAGTTACAGAAGAAGTTATAAAAAAAGAAAAAGTAGTAAAAGAAGCACCAGAACCTAAAAAGGTGGCTACAAAAACAGCTACAAAAGCAACCACAAAATCTACTACTAACAAAAATTCTAAAAAAAGCAAATAATGAAAGGAAGACATAAAATAAAATGGAAAGTTTTAAAAAGTTTATAACTAATTATTGGGGAGGAATCGTAGGAGGTGCTATAGCTTTAATACTAGCTTGCACTGGACTATATAGATTAATTGTTGGAATCGTTTTAGTTGCCATAGGAATATGGTTAGGAAATTACTTCCAACACAATAAAAATAATGTAAAAGAAATGTTAAAAAATTTTATAGACAAAATGTAAAAAAACATAAAAAATAAAGCAAAAGGGGCAGTAATGAATAGGTCAAAGACTAGAGAAGAATCATTTAAACTATTATATAGTATGCAAATATCTAAAAGTTCTGATTTAGATGAACAAGTGCAAATGTTTATTGAAGCAGAAGAAATAAAAGATAATGATGCAATAGAATATATTACAGATATAATAAAAGGTGTAGCAAGTAATGAAAAAGATATAGAGAGTAAAATAACAGAAAATATAAAAAAAGATTGGACTATATCTAGAATTTCAAAAATTGACTTAGCACTTCTTAAGCTTGGCATATATGAAATTTTATATTCGAAATTACCTTATAAAGTTGTAATTAATGAAGTAGTTGAGCTTGCCAAAAATTATGGAGATGATTCTTCAAAATCATTTATAAATGGAGTATTAGCTAGCATTGTAAAAAAATATTTACAAGAGGAAGTTTAAATGGAAATAAATCCAATAACAGTTGAAGAACTTAATAAGTACATAAAAAATAGGATAGATGGAGACGAGTTTTTAAATAATGTTTATGTTAAAGGCGAAATCTCCAATTTTAAATTGCATTATACAGGACATATGTATTTTACTTTAAAAGATGAAAAATCTTTAATAAAATGTATTATGTTTAAAAGTTATACTGGATACTTAAATTTTATGCCCAAGGATGGAATGAAAGTTTGCGTCTTGGGTTCTGTTTCCGTGTTTGAAAGAGATGGTGTATATCAAATATATGCTAAAGCAATGAAACAAGATGGCATAGGTTCACTTTATGAAGCCTACGAAAAAATGAAAGCAAAATTAGAGGCAGAAGGTTTATTCGATAAGGAACATAAAAAACAAATTCCAATGTTTCCTAAAACAATAGGAGTACTTACATCTTCAACAGGAGCAGTAATAAGAGACATAATAAATGTTTCTACTAGACGAAATCCAAATGTACATATAAGACTTATTCCAGTACCAGTTCAGGGCAAAGGAGCAGAAAAAGATATAATTGCTGGAATAAAGAAGATGAATGAAGAAAAACTTGCAGATGTGCTTATTATTGGAAGAGGAGGAGGTTCTTTAGAGGACTTATGGCCATTTAATGAAGAAACTTTAGCAAGAGCTATTTATGAATCGGAGATTCCTATAATATCTGCAGTCGGTCATGAAACAGATTTTACAATAGCAGATTTTGTTGCTGACTTAAGAGCACCAACTCCATCTGCAGCTGCTGAACTAGCAGTACCAAATATAGAAGATGTAAAATACACGATATCAAGTTATGAAAATAGATATAAAGTTGCATTAAAAAGAAGAGTTCAATTAATGAGACTAAGATTTGAAAAATGTATGACTAAAAGAGTGTTCAAAGAACCTATGCAAGGAATCAATGAAAAATACATTTTAATAGATAATGTAACAAAGCAGATGACTAATAAAATCACAAGTATACTTAATGAAGCAAGATTTAATTTAAGTAAAGAAGCAACAAGAATTGATGCACTAAGTCCTATGAAAATAATTGCAAGAGGGTATGCAATAACTGAAAAAGACGGAAAAATAATAAGAAAATCAAAGGATTTAAGCTTAGGAGATAATATTGAAATAAAATACATAGATGGCAAAGTAAAAGCAAATGTAATTAAAAAGCAATAAAGAATTATTTTGTTTAAAATTAAGAAAGGAATTTATAAAATGAAAGAAGAAGAACTTAATTTTGAAAAAGCTATGGAAGAACTTGAAAAAATTGCAGAAGAACTTGAAAGTGAAGACTTAGACCTAAGTGCTTCAGTAGAAAAATTTGAACAAGGAATGAAATTATCAAAAAAATGCAATGAAATTTTAGAAAATGCAGAAAAAAGAATAACGATTTTGATTGATGGAGAAGAAAAGAACTTTAATCCACAAAATGAAAACGAAGACTAAAACTAAATAAATGAATAATCAAGTAAACATCATAAAGTACATATTAAACGAAAAACTATTATAAAAATTAAATATTAGAAAGGAATTACTGTTATGAAAGATATTGATATAGCAAGAAATACTAAATTAGAAAAAATTACAGAAGTTACGGATAAATTAAATATTCCAGAAGAATACTTAGAGCAATATGGAAAATATAAAGCAAAAATCTCAATAGATTATTTAGAAAAATTAAAAGACAAAAAAGACGGAAAATTGATTTTAGTAACTGCAATAAATCCAACACCACTTGGAGAAGGAAAAACAACAACATCAATAGGACTTTCTGATGGACTTAATAAAATTGGAAAAAAATCAGTATTAGCATTAAGAGAACCTTCACTAGGACCAGTTTTTGGAATTAAAGGAGGAGCAACTGGAGGAGGATACTCACAAGTTGCACCAATGGAAGACATAAACTTACATTTTACAGGAGATATTCATGCTATCACTACTGCAAATAATTTATTAAGCGCAATAATAGATAATCATATTTTCCAAGGAAATAGCTTAGGAATTGAAAAAGTAACATGGAAAAGATGTGTAGACTTAAATGATAGAGCATTGAGAAAAGTACAAATAGGTCTTTCAGGAGAAAAAGGATTAGTTCCAAGAGATGATGGATTTGATATAACAGTTGCATCTGAAATAATGGCAATTTTCTGCTTAGCAAAAGATTTAGATGACTTAAAAAGAAGATTAGGAAACATTGTTATAGGATATAATAAAGAAGGCAAAGAAATTACTTGTAGAGATTTAAAAGCAGATGGAAGTTTAACAGTACTTTTAAAAGATGCTTTAAATCCAAATATTGTACAAACCTTAGAACATAATCCAGCAATAATTCATGGTGGACCATTTGCAAATATTGCGCATGGATGTAATAGTATAATTGCTACAAAAATGGCAAGAAAATTAGGAGACTATGTTGTTACAGAAGCAGGATTTGGAGCAGATTTAGGAGCAGAAAAATTCTTAAATATAAAATGCAGAAATATGAATATTTCTCCAGATGCAGTTGTAATAGTAGCAACAATGAGAGCATTAAAATATCATGGTGGGGCAACTAAAGAAGAATGTTCTAATAAAAATATTGAAGCTTTAAAAGTAGGAATTCATAACTTAGTAAAACATATAGAAAATATGAAAAGCTTTGGGTTAAATGCAATAGTTGCTATTAATAAATTTGAAAATGATTTAGATGAAGAAATTAATATATTAGCAGATTATATGGAAAAAGAAGGAGTAGAATATAGCTTACTTGAAAACTGGGCAAAAGGTGGCGAAGGAGCAGTAGACTTAGCAGAAAAAGTAGTAAAATTATGTGAAAAGCCACATAGCTTTAAAAATACATATGAATTAGAAGACAGTTTAAAAACAAAAATAGAAAAAGTTGCAAAGACAATCTATGGTGCAGAAGGAGTGGATTATACAGAAGAAGCAGAAGAACAAATTAAGAAAATCGGAGATAAAAAAGTTCCAATTTGTATAGCAAAAACTCAGTATTCTCTTTCTGATGATCAAAAGAATCTACTTTGTGATAAACCATTTAGAATAACAGTATGTTCTGCAGAATATAAGGCAGGAGCAGAATTTGTGGTTATAAAAACAGGAAAAATAATGACAATGCCAGGACTTCCTAAAGTACCGGCAGCTGAAAAAATTGATTTAGATGAAAATAAAAATATAGTTGGAATTTTCTAAAAATATATAATTTTG
>CANQLM010000062.1 GCA_947624735.1 uncultured Clostridia bacterium
TTTATACCAAGTCTTTTTGACTCACTATCTCTTCCATTATCGGTACTACCTTGACCTTTATGATGTGCCATCTTAAAATTCACCTACCTTTAATTTGATATAATATAATTAAATTATTCTGCTACTTTGATTGATTTGATTTCAACCTTTGTATATGGTTGTCTATGTCCTTGAGTTCTTCTGTGGTTTTTCTTAGCTATATATCTGTAAACAACTATTTTTTCGCCTTTACCTTGTGCAACTACATTTCCTTCAACTTTGCAATTTTTTACATAAGGAGTTCCTACTTTTACTGTTTTGTCATCAGAAAAAAGAACTACTTTATCAAATGTAACTTTTTTTCCTTCTTCTGCGTTTAACTTTTCAAAGAATACTACTTCTCCCTCTTGTACTTTGTATTGTTTTCCACAACTTTCGATTATTGCGTACACGGTGTTTAACCTCCTCTTTTTAAGACTCGCTAAGCATAAATACAAGGTATCTAGTAAAAAACTAGAATTTAGTTACCCGACTTAGGCGGTTTACAGTTATTAATTATACTATAAAAATAGCTTTATTGTCAACTGTTTTTTCGTATTTTATATTACTTTGAATTATTTAGATACAAAGATTGCCATTCCATCGAGTGTAGAATAACTCAAATTAGAAGTAAACGCCTCTAATGAAATTTTATCTCCTACATTTAAATCTCCATACCATGTTAAAAATCTACTCCCTGATTCATCTAGTTCTGTATGTGGATCAGTTCCTGTTACTTTTATATTATCATTTATCTTCAACCTATTACCTACCTCAAACTTGGACCCGACCATATCTAAACCAGATAACAGAATATGTTCCTGCTATTTTTACATTAAATATTCCCTGCCATTCTTCTGATGAAAATGATAAATAGTCTTCATTTAAATATCCAGTCCAGAATCCAGTTCTCTGACCTATAGGCCTTTCTAAACCACAATTACTACTCCATTCACTAGTTCTTGCATAATCCCAACCTCCACCATAAAAAGCAAAATTTCCTTCACCTAGCTTAGCAGTTTCTAATGCTTTTATAGTTCCTTCTCCATTATGATAGCCTTGAGGTATGTTTTGGGTTTCTCCCGGTTCTAATTCTATATTAAATGCTGCATTATTAGTCATCTCTCCTGTCTCCAAACTTCCTTCTCCTGTTATATATGTTTTTCCCTCTAATACATCTCCTACTTTTGCTGTTGTTTGTTGTCTTTCTTCTTTTGCTATCGAAAATCCATTTACATATGTTTCTAGTTTCATTAAACTATTTTCTTCTTCTGTTTGTGCTTCTTGGTATTTTTCTACTGCTTTTTGTACTCTTGAAAATAATCCATTATCTCCTATAATATTTCCGGATTGTTATTCCTGCTAAAATTAGCATTATTACTATTGTTACTACTAATGCAACTAATGTGATTCCTTTTTCTTTTAAATTTTTGTTTTTCATTTTCTATTTTTTCCTCTCGTTTATTTTTTAGTATATCCTTAGTTTTTACTAATATACTTTATATTTTTCATTTTTATTTTAACAATATAATTGTAATAAGTAAATATATTTTACGTAATTATTTCTTATTTATTATGTTGTTTTTATTAATGAATAAACTTAATAAAAAAGTAGTAACCTATTAAATATGGTATTTAAAGCTTATTTTTAAGATTACTACTTTTTATTTTTTTACAAAAATGTAATATATTTTTATATTTAAATTCTTGTTAACTTGTTGATATTATGATATATTTTTAATATCTTAATTTTTATTAAGTTTATTCATTAAAAAAATTTTTTTAGATTATATTCATATATTTTGCTCTCCAATAGTAAAAGGCTCCTTCTAAAATAGATTTCTTATATTTTCTTTGCTCAATAAAAAATGCTTATTAGATATTATTAATATCTAATAAGCATTTTGTTAATCATTATTTAATCTTTTTCCAAAGTTTTATTAAATATATCCTTGGATTTTGAGAAGTTTGTACTTTAATTTTAGCAATTGCACTAGTAATAATCCAAGGTGTAAGTTCCTCACATATAACTTTTTCGGAAATAGCTTTCTTTTCCATTATAATTTTTGTAGCAACGTTAGCCTCAATCATGGAAATAAACTCGCAATATATTATGTCATATAATTTCTTAAAATGCGATTTTGGTAATTTACGTTCATTATACTTTTCTATTTCTTTCACATAACTTTCAAGTTTTTTACTGATTTCCATTTCAAAAAAGAGTTGTGAGAGTTTGTCCTTTACTTTAGAAGAATTAAAAAGTTCAGCAATACACCGAAAGGGTGGTATTTGCCATATAACCTGATTAGTCCCCAATTGGAGCACTCCTTTCATATATTTTCTAATTTTAGGTAGTATAAATTTTATCATTTATTATGTAAATTGTCAATTATTTAACTTGTGATTAAATTAATAAACTTGTATGTTAGTTTTTTCAAAAGCTAGACTACTTTATGAAAAGTGCAGGGCGAAAACCGATGTGAGTTCCGATAGCCTTCACTCCCGTAACCACGGTAGCACACTGGGTTACTAGCGTAGGTGCCGTTGATACCCCCACCACGAAGCATATATCTTTCTGTTGCATTTGTATACCAACAGGCTTCTTGAGTCCACTCCCATAAGTTGCCTGCTAAATCATATATATTTTTCTTTTTTACTATTTCTGTTGATGCTGTTGTTAATACTCCCCAATTAGCATTTCCTGCACTTTTAGTTGTTGCCTTTGCAATAGTTTTTATTGCTCCATTTGTGTTTACTGCTAGAAATCTTCCTTTTAATCCTGTTAATGCTACATCATAATAATTTCCCCAATTTGTACTTTTTAAGTCAGAATAATCACTTGTAGTTGAAATAAATTTCATTATCATATCCCACATCGTTCCTGTGGTTAGACCACTATATACGTATTGATTACTGGTATACATGTTTGAACTCATATATTGTGCTGTTTGATAATCTGCATGATAATATGGTATCTCGCCTGGTTTTTCTGTTATTGTTCCTGTTACCTTTGATGGTACAAAGTTTGGATTTCCCCAACCATTATCTCCTGCCGACGGTCCATCCCATTTTACTCCTGATGTATTTAATGTTACTTTACTTGTTCCTGCTTCAAACCTTCCTACATAGAATCCTCCATATTTATATATTTGTTGTAACTCTGCTGAATTGGTCCATTTTTCCAAGACATTTGTATTTGACATTCCAAAATCTATTTTTTTATATTCATTTACTTCACATGGTATCCATACAAATTGATTGCCTTTTATTGTTAGTTTATCTTCTGCTATAGTTCCGTCAGCATTATAAGCATCATCTGCTCCTGATGGTACATTCTCTATTCCTTCATATACTCCTTCATCTCGTGAGTCATCTGATATTACTACTCCACTTGTTTTTGTTCCTCCTACATAGTAAAATCCTTTGGGTATTGGTATCAAGTCTTCTCCTACTTGACGATACTCTACTGATTGCTCATTATTCGTATCTGCATTTTTTAATGCTTCTTCTAATTCTTCGATTCTTTCTAATAAGTCTTCAATTACTTTTCCTTCCGGACTACTACTATCATAATCTAGTGTATTTAGTTGCTCATATAGTTTCTGTAATTCTTTTTCTTCGTCTAATGCTGAATTTTGATATTTTCCTACTGCTTGCCTTACTCTACTAAATAGTCCATTTTCTCCTGCTATATTTCCGTATTGTTATTCCTGCTAAGATTAATACTATTATTATTGTTACTACTAATGCTACTAATGTTATTCCTTTTTCTTTTAAATTTCTCATTTGAATTTACCTCTTTTTCCTATTTTTTTCTCTTGTATTAATTAATTTTTACAATTTAACAAGAAAAGATATTTTTTGTTTTCATATTATGTTAATTTTATTAATGAAAAAACTTAATAAAAAAGTAGTAATCTTTAAATTATGCTATTTTAAGCATTTATTTTAAGATTACTACTTTTTATTTTTTTACAAATTTGTAATATTTTTTGATTTTAAAATATTGATTAAATGCGTTATTTATGCTATATTTTTAATGTATTAATTTTTATTAAGTTTTTTCATTAATAAATTTTTTTACATTATCTTCATAAAACATTTTTCCTTTATGAATTTTTTTATATTATTATTGTCTTTTCCTTCATAATAATTGATTAGTAGATTTTTAAAGTTATCTGTTTCTTCACTAGGTATGACAATGATTCCTTTTCCATGTGATATTAAATAATGATTTATAAAAATAATTGCTGTTCTTTTATTTCCATCTATAAAAATTTGTTTTTTCATAATATACAATAATAACTCTATTGCTTTATCTACATCATTTTTATTATTTTCAAAAATTTCTTCTAATTCTTCTTTAATTATACTTTCTATTGGTAATTCCGGTGTCCAATTAGTTCCTCCAATAGTAACTGGTACATTTCTTAATTTTCCAGCTGTATAATAAAATCCCTCTTCTACTAGTTTATTTATTTCACACAATAAATTAAAGTCTGTGCTAGACAAAATTACATTTTTATTTAGTATAAACTCCCAAGCATGTTTAAGATTTACAACCTTCATAACATCTTCTGAGGTCATATTATTTACTTTTCCACCTTCAATTATATTCTCTGTATCTGCAAAAGTAGTTGCAACTCCTTCTAAAATAGCTTGCTTATATATTGTATCTACTAAATGTCTTTTTGCAAAATCAATGTTTAACTTAATATTAGGGCTTAATTCTTCTTCAACATAATTTAATTCTTTTAATTTTTTATTAATATCTTTTATTTGTTTTTTTAGTTGTTTGGCTTTTATGCTATTATTTAGAATTAAATTATAAAGTTCATCCGAATATTCTCCAACGTATTTTGTCAGAGATATTCCATCTTCTCTATAATGAACATATATATATTTATTATATTTGTTTTCTCTTATTTCAACAGCACCATAATTTAAATTATTTAATTCTTGCTCTATTAATTGTTTTTTTTGTACAAGACTTATAATTTCATTTTTGTCTTCCATTTTAAACCTCCAAAAATGTGAAACTTTTTTTGTTTTTTTGTTTTATTTTGTTTCACATTTATATTATAACACAAATAAAAAAAATATGCCACTTTTTTATTAAAGTGGCTAATATTTTAAATTTTTTTATTCTTCAAAGATTTCCATAAATTCCTTTTCATTTATCTTTTCTTTTTCTAGAAGTCTTGTTGCAACTGTATCTAGTTTATCCCTATGAAGTCTTAATAGTTCTTGTGCTCTTTCATATGCTTTGTCTAGAATTTCTCTAACTTCTTTTCCTATTTCATCTTCTAAATTATTTCCTAATAATTGAATTTGATATGGGTCTTTTTCTAGATTCATTGACATTGGTCCTACTTTTTCACTCATCCCATATACTGTAACCATATCTCTTGCAATTTTCATAGCAACTTCTAAATCATTACTTGCACCAGTTGAAATATCATTTAAAGCAATTTTTTCTGCTGCTCTACCACCAAGAAGTGAAATAAGTTTTTCTTCCATTTCTGTTTTTGAAATATAGAACTTATCTTCATTTGTCTTATACATTGTATATCCACCAGCAAATCCTCTTGGTATTATTGATACTTCCTTTACATTGTCTTGTGTCTCTAAGTATCTACTTACTACTGCATGTCCTGCTTCGTGGTATGCTGTTAATTTCTTATCTTTTTCTGAGATAACTTTTTCTTTCTTTTCTAATCCAACTGTAACTTTTTTAACTGCTTCTTCTATATCGTCATTATTAATTTCTTCATGTTTTTTGCTTGCTGCAAGTATTGCTGCTTCATTTAAAATATTTTCAAGTTCTGCTCCACTAAATCCAGCAGTATCTTCTGCTATTGACTTTAGATTTACATCTTTAGATATCTTTTTATTTTTACCATGTATTTTTAAAATTTCTTCTCTATCTGTTATATCTGGAAGTCCTATTGTTATTGTTCTGTCAAATCTTCCTGGTCTTAAAAGTGCTTCATCAAGCATTTCTGGTCTATTTGTTGCAGCTATTACTATTACTTGACCATCAGTTTCAAATCCATCCATTTCAACTAATAATTGATTTAATGTTTGATTGTTTTCTGTATCAGCTCCACTATTGCTTGTTCTTCTTGAGCCTATTGCATCTATTTCATCAATAAATACAATACAAGGAGAAATTTTTTGCGCTTTTTCAAAAAGTTTTCTAACTCTAGATGCTCCAAGACCTGCAAACATTTCTATAAATTCTGAACCACTTATTGAAATAAATGGAACATTAGCTTCTCCTGCTATTGCTTTTGCAATTAATGTTTTTCCAGTACCAGGCTTTCCACATAGTAATACTCCTTTAGGAACTCTAGCACCCATTTTTGCATATTTTTTTGGTTCTTTTAAGAAATCTACAATTTCTATCATTTCTGCTTTTTCTTCTTTTAGCCCAGCTACGTCTTTAAATGTTATTTTATCAACTGATATGCTTGGATCATATACTTTACCTTTGTCTCCTAATCCTTGCATTTGGAATAATACAAATATTAAAGCTATCATTATTAATGTTGGAAGAAAAGATACTATGCCTGAACCTATACTCAAAAGTAAATTTTGTGGTTTTTGACTTAAATCTATTGTATTGCCTTCCAAAGTTTTTTGCTGTATTAATTCTATAAATGCTTGCGTATTAGGAACTATTGTATTTTTTCTTAAAGTTTCTAATGCTTCTTTATTATCTTCTTCTGGTACATTTCCATTTTCGTCTTTATATGTTACTACTGCAGAAGTGCTTCCCACAGTCATTTCTACTTTTCCAACTTTACCTTCATCAATGTCTTTAATTAATTGAGTGTATGAAACTTTTTTATCTTCATCATTTTTTTCTGTATAAACATAGTAAGTAAATATTCCTGTAAGTATTAATATTACTAATACTGCTACAAGCATAATTTTCTTTTTTGAATTATTTT
>CANQLM010000063.1 GCA_947624735.1 uncultured Clostridia bacterium
ATGCTTCAAGCTCAAGGCTTTCATACCTATGTGTGCCTTTGAGCGAAGCGAGAAAGGAATGGAATTTTTTATGAAAATATTAGTATTAAACTCAGGAAGCTCATCTTTAAAATATCAAGTAATTGATATGGAAAATGAGAGTGTATTAGCATCAGGATATTACGAAAGAATAGGAAGTGACAAATCATTTTTAACTCACAAAGTTAATGGACAAAAAATTAAGTTAGAAAATCCAGTAAAAGACCATCAAGAGGCTCTAAAATTTGTTATGGACCAATTATTAAATAGTGAATATGGAGTAATAAAAAGCCTTAATGAAATTGATAGTATAGGACATAGAATTGTTCACGGAGGAGAAAAGTTTAGTAAATCAGTTTTAATTGATGATGAAGTTATTAAAGCTATTGAAGATTGCAGTAGTTTAGCACCACTTCATAACCCAGCAGGTATATTAGGAATAAGAGCTTGCCAAAAAGAAATGCCAGGAAAGAAAAATGTAGCAGTATTTGATACAGCATTTCATCAAACAATTTCAAAAGAAAGATATGTATATCCAGTACCTTATGAATACTATGAGAAATATGGAGTTAGAAAATATGGATTCCATGGAACATCTCATATGTTTGTTTCAAGAAGAATTGCAGAAATTTTAGGAAAAAATGTTGAAGAACTAAAAATTATAAATTGTCACATTGGTCAAGGTGCAAGTATTTGTGCAATTCAAGGAGGAAAGTCAGTTGAAACATCTATGGGCTTAACACCAGTTGCAGGAATTCCAATGGGTTCACGTTCAGGAGATTTAGATCCATCAATAGTAACGTTTATAATGAAAAAAGAAAATATGACACCTGATGAAGCAGATGCTATGCTTAATAAAAAATCTGGATTACTAGGTATTTCTGGAGTATCTTCAGACAATAGAGATATAGAAAATGCTATTAAAGAAGGAAACGAAATGGCAAAATTAGCATTAGACAACTATCATTATTTAATAGCTTGTTATATTGCAAGATGTGCTGTTGCTATGAATGGTGTTGATGTTATTACTTTTACAGCAGGAGTAGGAGAGAGAGGCTGTGAAACAAGAGCAGAAATATGCAAATATTTAGGATTTATGGGTGTAGAACTTGATAAGCAAAAAAATCTTGATGCATTTGCAGTAGAAGCAAAAGTTTCTAGTGATAATTCAAAAGTTTTAGTTTATGTTGTTCCAACAAATGAGGAACTTATGATAGCAAAAGAGACTCAAAGAATTTGCAATGAAAATTAAAGGTTTATGGGAACCCTAAAACCCAAATATATTATACAAGGATTATAAATAATGAAAATCTTAGTTTTAAATTGTGGAAGTTCTTCTCTAAAATATCAATTAATAGATATGAATGGAGAGAAAGTAATATCAAAAGGAACTTATGAAAGAATAGGAGAAAAATCTTTTTTAACACATAAAATTAATGGAGAAAAATATGTTTTAGAACATCCTGTAGCAAATCATAAAGAGGCTTTAGATTTTGTAATAAGCCAACTACTTAATAAAAATTATCCATCTATATCAAGTTTGGATGAGATAGGTGCTAGTGGACACAGAATAGCACACGGTGGTGAATATTTTAGTGGCTCAAGTATTATTGATGAAGATGTAGTTAAGAAAATTGAAGCATGTAGTAGTTTAGCACCACTTCATAATCCATGTGCTTTAGTTGGAATTAGAGCTTGCCAAGAATTAATGCCTGGAAAACCAATGGTAGCTACATTTGATACTGCATTCCATCAAACAATCCCAGAAGAAAGATATATTTATCCAATTCCTTATAAATATTATGAAAATTATAAGGTAAGAAAATATGGATTCCATGGGACATCACATTTATATGTTTCTCAAAGAATTGCAGAACTTCTAAATAAACCAGTAGAAGATTTAAAAATAGTAAATTGTCATTTAGGTCAAGGTGCAAGTATTTGTGCAATTCAAGGAGGAAAGTCAGTTGAGACATCTATGGGACTTACTCCTGCGGGAGGAATTCCTATGTGTGCCCGTTCAGGTGATTTAGATCCATCTATTTTAACATTTGTAATGAAAAAAGAAGGTTTATCACCAGATGAAGCAGAAAATATAATAAATAAGGAATCTGGCATGTGGGGAATAAGCGGAGTTTCAAGAGATGTAAGAGATATTGAATCTGCATCAGCAAATGGAGATAAAAAAGCAGAACTTGCTTTAAAGCACTATAAATATGCTGTTGCACAATTTATTGCTAAATATGCCGTTTCAATGCAAGGTATTGATGTAATCACTTTTACTGCAGGAGTAGGTGAAAATCAATCAGGCGTTAGAAAAGGAATATGTGATTATTTAAAGTATATGGGTGTAGAAATTGATGATGAGAAAAATAAAGTTAAAGGAGAAGAAGTACAAATTTCTACAAATGACTCTAAAATTGCAGTATGGGTTGTTCCAACTAATGAAGAGCTTGTTATTGCAAGAGATACTCAAAGACTAGTACAAAGTTTATAGAATCACTTTAAATCAAAGATATAATAAAAAATTTATTTGTTTTAAGGAAAGATAAAATGAGTAACAAAAAAAGAGTAAAAAATAATTTTAAACAAATTTATGAAAAAGTAAATCATAATAAATACAGCCAATTAACTAATGTATCTGGAAAAGTACAAGTAAAATCTAATTTAACAAATCTTATAAAAAATTATAAAACGATTTTAATATTAATAATTGTTATTTTACTTGGACTTTTCATATATACATTTAGACAAACACCAATGACTATATTATATTGTGTACTGTTTTTATTAGGATTATTTGCATTTTATTTATATGTTGGAACATATAGATTAACCTTAGATGAAAAAAATCTAAATTTATATATAAATTTTCAAAAAACAACTATAGATACTAATTCATTAGCTAATATATATGTTTCAAGACAGAAAATGCACTTTTTTGGGTTTCCTATATATAATTACTTATTAAATATAATTTATATGAAAGATAATGAACCAATGATTATTACTCTTCCAACAGTTATGATAGATAGAAAAAATTTATTAAAATTGTTTTCAAATATAAAAACTGTAAAAATTAAAGATGAGGAAGAGGAAAAGCAAGAAAAAAGAAAAAAATAACTTGTCATATTTGTCTACTTTCCGGAATATAATTAAATAGAGCAAAAGTAGACAAATAGGAGGAGTTATGATATCTGAAGAATATTCTAAAAATCAATTAAAAGGTGATACGATACAAAATGTTATCCTAGAAAATAGAAGAAAACTGTCAATCTCAGGAGTAATAGATGTCTTAAGTTTTGATGACCAAATTGTTATATTAGAAACAGATTTAGGAATGCTAACTGTCAAAGGTGATGATTTAAGAATTAATAAATTAAGTATTGACACTACTGAAGTTGTTATTGAAGGAGAAATCAATAGTCTCAATTATAGTGAAAAACAGGACAAAAAATCATCAGGAAGTTTATTAGGAAAAATCTTTAAGTAGGAGAACTGATGTGGTCGACAATCAATTAATTGAATTTCTTATTTATATAGTTTCTGGTATAGCTATAAGTATACTTTTTGATGTATTTAGAGTATTAAGAAAATCAATAAAAACTTCAAACCTTATTACTTATGTTGAAGATGCAGTATTTTGGGTAATTGTAGGAGCATTTTTAATTTGGGAAATATTTACTATTAGTTACGGAGAATTAAGAAGCTACATGTTTATTGGGCTATTATTAGGTATTGTAGGATATCTCTTAACTCTTAGTAAATTTTTTATAAAAGTAAATGTAAAAATCTTAAATATAGTAAAATCTTGTATACTTAAAATTATATATTTTTTCAAACATACTTTAAATTTTATTGGCAAAATAATTAAACCAATACTTATTATAATAAAAAAGCCAATATACTTTTTATGTATTAATTATAAAAAATTATCAAAAGGAATTGTAGTAAAAGCAAAATCTTCTAAAAGAATAAGTAAAATAAAAGAGTTTAAGCCTAAATTTAAAATTAAAAAAAATAAGAAAAAAACAATCAATTATAATTAAAAAGAAGGATTTTGTATTTTTTTGTAGAAAAATATATTAGAGATTTTATTATTTTTAGGAGTTAGAATGAAAACAGTTATAACACGTATTTTGTTCATTGTTTTATCAATATATGCTGTATATACTTTTATTTCTCAACAAAAATTACTAAACTCTTACGCAAAAGAAGGAAGAGAATATAAAAACCAAATTGAACAAGCAAATGAAATTAAACAAGAACTTAGTGAAACTTTACAAAGTTTAAATTCAACTGAATATATAGAACAAATTGCTAGAGAAAAACTAGATATGTATTTACCAAATGAAAAAGTTTATATCGATATAACACAATAAAAATAGCATTTTTTAAAGAATATGCTATTTTTTTATGTTTTGCAAAAGTAACTATTTATTGTTTACTTAATTTACCAAAACTGTTGACAAAAATTCCTGCTTTTGGTAAAATTAAATTATTAGCAAAATAATATTAATTCTAATTTTTAAGTCTTAATATATCCCCATAATATTAAAATTAATAAATATAAAATGAAAGGAAAAATCATATGAATTATGAAGATTATACTTTAGTTGAATTGAGACAATTGGCTAAAGAAAAAGGAGCAAAAAACGTTTCAAAATTAAAAAGAGAGGAACTTTATGAACTTTTAAATGGTACCTCTTCTGAAAAAGAGGAAGTTTTAGAAGCAGTTGATATTGAAAATGAAGATGTAAATGAGAATAACGAAGAACCTTTAGAAACAAGAGTTGAAGAAGGATATACTTTAACTTCTAATGATAGAATAGCAGAAGGAATTCTAGAAATATTACCTGATGGATATGGATTTTTAAGAGGAGAAAACTATCTTTCTACTCCAAAAGATATATACATTTCACCTGTACAAATAAGAAGATTTAAATTAGATAATGGTGATAAAATAAAAGGTGTTGCAAGAAGTCCAAAAGAAGGAGAAAAATTTCCAGCACTTATATTTGTTGGTGAAGTTAATGGAGAAGCTCCAGAACTTGCATATAGAAGAAAAAAATTTGATGACTTAACTCCAATATATCCTAATGAGAAAATTAAAATGGAGACAACCTCAAAAGAATATGCAATGAGAATTATTGATTTAATATGTCCAATTGGAAAAGGTCAAAGAGGAATGATTGTAGCACAACCTAAAGTAGGAAAAACAACGCTTTTAAAGAAAATTGCCAATAGTATAACTGCTAATAATCCAGAAATCGAATTAATAGTTCTTTTAATAGATGAAAGACCTGAAGAAGTAACTGATATGCGAAGGTCTATAAAAGGAGAAGTTATATACTCTACATTTGATGAACTTCCAGAACATCATGTAAAAGTTGCTGAAATGGTACTAGAAAGAGCTAAAAGACTTATAGAACATAAAAAAGAAGTTGTAATATTACTAGATAGTATTACAAGACTTGCCAGAGCATACAATTTGACAATACCTGCTTCTGGAAGAACTTTATCTGGAGGTTTAGACCCCGCAGCATTACATAAACCTAAAAAATTCTTTGGAGCTGCAAGAAACATCGAGGGAGGAGGCTCACTAACAATTCTTGCTACTGCATTAGTTGAAACTGGAAGCAGAATGGATGATGTTATTTTTGAAGAGTTTAAAGGTACAGGTAATATGGAAGTTGTTCTTGACAGAAGTTTATCAGAAAAAAGAATTTTCCCAGCAATTGATATTAATAAGTCAGGAACAAGGAGGGAAGACCTACTTCTTTCAAAAGAAGAATTGGAAACTGTTTATGCATTAAGAAAAGCAATGTCATCAAGACCTCAAGCTGAAATTACAGAAGATGTTATAAGTCAAATGATGATGACTGAAAATAATAAAGAATTAATAGAAATATTAAATAAAAAATTGAAAAAACTATAAATATAACAAAACTCTAATGTATGTAATAATTACATTAGAGTTTTTTGTTATATTAATTCTTTTATTTTATTTTCTAATACTTCTAAATTATAATAGCTTTGAACTGGAATTCTTAATAATTTTATTCCTAAATCTCTAAATAAAGAATCGATAAAATTGTCTCTTGCAATTCTTTGCTCTTTTAAATGACTTGGATCATCAAGTTCAATACAAAATTTAATTTTAGTGTTTACATCAGTAATAACAAAGTCAATAGATTTACTTCTTATTTTATTAAAATCTGCATAATTCCAACTATTTTTATTGTTTATTATTTCATATAAAGTAACTTGTGTAAAAATTAAAAGATTATATTTTGTAGTTATACCTTTTAGTAATTTATAAAATTTTAATTCATTTTGAGATAAAAGATAATCTCTTTTTGCATAAATAGAAGCATAGTTTTCATTTTTTTCATCTTTTAATGAAATAATACCTTCAATATTTTCATCTTTTCTCATTTCTTTTGATTTTTTACTATTATAAAAATTTACTGATATAACTACAATTATAATTATAATAAAAAGAAGTATATAATCCATTTTTTCTCCTTATACTTGACAAGTTTACATAAATTATTATATAATAAATATTACATTTTGTCAAGAAAAAAGGGGAATAGGACGTGATAGTTGATAATTCAACATTTTTTACATTTAATATTCAAAAAGAAATAGAAATTGATTTATATGCAGTTTCTTGTTTTAAAAATAAAAAATTATTAAAATATCATGCATATACAACATATGATGAAGCAAAAAAGTTATATGAAGATTTAAAAATATTAAAAATAGATATTGAATATGATATATACTTAAATAAATATAGATTAAATAAAAATTTTATAGAAAGTAGTAATAATTATTTTTTAAATTCTTATTTGAAAAGGAGGAAAGGGAAGGAAGTAAACGACCCTTAAATTTTGATATACAAAGTTGCGTGAAATCAAAA
>CANQLM010000064.1 GCA_947624735.1 uncultured Clostridia bacterium
ATGCCAATATAGCTCAGTTGATAGAGTGCAGCCTTGGTAAGGCTGAGGTCACGGGTTTGATCCCCGTTATTGGCTCCATACTCACTAAATAAAAAAGGGCATCATAACTGATGCTTTTTTTTGACCAAAAATTTAATGTATAAAAAATGAAATAATGAACATAAAAAACTTGACAAATACAAACAAATGTTTTACAATAATGTACAAATAAAAAAAAGGATGTGAATTTATGAAAGAAAACAATTTAGCAATTCAAAATGAATTTTCCAATGAAGATATAAAAAATTTAATATATACAATAAGAGGAAAACAAGTTATGTTAGATAGTGATGTAGCTATGTTATATCATTATGAAACTAAAAATATAAATAAAGCAGTAAAAAGAAATATTGATAGATTTCCAAAAGAATTCTGTTTTCAACTGACAGAAAATGAATTTCAAACTTTGAGGTTCCAATTTGGAACCTCAAAACAAAATTTAGAAATAAATGATGAACTTAGAGGAGGAAGAAGATATTTACCCTATGTTTTTACAGAACAGGGAATAGCTATGTTATCTGGCTTACTAAAAAATGATATAGCTATTCAAGTAAGTATAAATATTATGAACGCATTTGTAGAAATGCGAAAATTTTTAATTAATAATGGACAAGTATTTGAAAGATTAACAAATATGGAATATAAATTACTAGAACATGATAAAAAATTTGAAGAAATTTTCAATCAATTCCAATTAGAAGATAATATCAAGCAAAGAATATTCTTTGATGGTCAAATATGGGATAGCTATAGTTTAATTGTAGATATTATAAAAAAAGCAAATAACGAGATTTTGATTATTGATAACTATATAGATGACAGCATTTTAAAAATGTTAGCTAAAAAGAAAAATGGTGTGGAAGTAGTTATTCTAACATCAGATAAAAGCAATATTGAAACTTTAGATATTAAAAAATTCAATAAAGAGTATCCTATTCTTAAAGTTGCTAAAACTAACAAATTCCATGATAGATTTATTATTATAGATAATAAAGAAATGTATCATTTAGGAGCTTCAATAAAAGATTTAGGCAAAAAATGCTTTGCAATCAATAGGATTGAAGATATGGAAATTATAGAAAAGATTATTAAATTTATAAATTAGAGTTTAACCAACTCCATTATAATTTACTGATTGCCTCTCTAGCTAGCTCATCACATCTATTATTATATTCATTATCACTATGACCTTTAACCTTAATAAAATTAACCTTATGAACTTTGGTAAGAGAATATAATTCTTGCCATAATTCTTTATTTTTTACAGAACTGCCATCAGCAGTTTTCCAATCTTTTTTTATCCAATTATAAATCCAACCTTTATCAAATCCATTTACAACATAAGCACTATCGCTATAAAGGTCAACCATACAAGGAAACTTTAGGGCTTTTAAACCTTGAATAACAGCAGTAAGTTCCATTACATTATTAGTAGTATCTTTTTGACCACCTGATATTTCTTTCTTTTCACCTTTATACATTAAAATAGCTGCCCAGCCACCAGGTCCAGGATTACCAGAACATGCACCATCTGTATATATTGTAATTTTTTCCATATAAACCTCCTAAAAGATTGAAAAATACTTTAATTTATGATATTATATCAGTAATTATTTTAGCTTTCAATAGAAGGAGGAAGAAAATTTGTCTAAAGTTTTAGGAATAATAGCAGAATATAATCCATTTCATAATGGACACTTATATCATATAGAAAATGCTAAATCAAAAGCTAAAGCAGATACAACAGTTGCAGTAATCACAGGAAATTTTACACAAAGAGGAAGTACATCAATAATAAATAAATGGGAAAAAACTAAAATGGCATTAAACAATGGTGTAGACTTATGTATAGAACTTCCAACCATATATAGCATTTCTAGTGCAGAAAATTTTGCAGATGGTGCTATTAAAATTTTAAATGAACTTGGAATAATTGATGTACTATCTTTTGGAATGGAAGCAAATGATATATCGGATTTAAACAACATTGCAAATATTTTATATAATGAACCAAAAGAATATAAAAATCTTCTAAAAAAAGAACTGGACGAAGGTAAATCTTATGCCTTAGCAAGAGCTAATTCACTTATAAAATATTTAAAAGACGATAAATATGAAAATATACTTAGTGGCTCAAATAATATTTTAGCCATAGAATATTTAAAAGCCTTAAAGAGACAGAAAAGTAAAATAATGCCTTTAGGAATCAAGAGAGAAAAAGTTTTTTATAATAGTAGAAAAATTGTTGATGAATATGCAAGTAGCACAGGAATAAGGTTTTTACTAGAAAGAAGACAGATAGAAGAAATAGCTAAAGTAATGCCACAACAAAGTTTTAATATATTAATTTCTAATATTAGAGAAGGAAAAATTAATATTGACCTATCAGTATTCTCAAAAGAAATAATTTATAAACTTAGAAGCATGAGTGTGCAAGAAATAAAAAATCTACCAGAAGTTTCTGAAGGATTAGAAAATTTGATAAAGGAAAAAGCTAGCAAAACTAATAATGTTATAGAACTTATAAATGAGATAAAATCAAAAAGATATACCCAAACTAGAATACAAAGAATAATGCTTTATAGTTTGCTTGGAATAACTAAGTCAGTTATGGAAATGTCAAAGAATGTTAATCCATATATTAGAGTTTTAGGATTTAATAAAAATGGAAAAAGACTTTTATCTGAAATAAATCCAAGAGCTAAAGTAATAACATCTGTAAAAAAATTTGAAAATGAAAATAAGAATATTAAATTAAGAAAAATGCTTGAAATAGACAAAAATGCAACAGATATTTATACCTTAGAATACTCAAAAAACTCAGAAGCAAATTTAGACTACACAAATGGAATGATTATAATTGAATAATGCTAATATTACAACAATATTACAATAATATTAATTTTTATCAATAATTATTGAAAGAAAATAGGTTGTATCATATAATAAAACCAAATTTAATAGGAGGCATTATAATGGGGGAAGAAAGTTTTGCAGACTACATTTTAAATGAAAAAGACTGGAGTAAAAAGCTAGAAATAATGTATTATCTAAAAAAGAAGGCAGGAATTTTTTATGATAATTCAGTCATATTTAAAACTTTAATCGCAAAATTATTTTTAGATTATTTACATCAATTTTATCCTAATTTTCAGATTGATGACAATTTAGTAATAACAGCAAGATTACTTTGTGATTGCCAAAAGATTGAAAATTCAACAAATTTAGATGAAATTAGAAGTTATGCTAAAAGAGGAGCTGAATATCTTGCTAAATTAGGATTTGATAGTAATTTTTGTGAAATATGTGAAGGTGTAAATAGATACACAATTACAGAAAATAGAAAACCAGAAAGTGACCTTCTAGAATTAGCAGACCAATTTGGAGGAATGCTTTTAGATAGACCAGAAAGAGTTGGTTTTAAACCAGATGAAGCATTAGTATTATTGGAATACAGGAACTTAAAAGATAAAAAAAATAGACTATTACAACCATTTATAAAATTTGTAAATTATATGCAAACGATAGAAGCATAAAAAAAATAATATAGGAGATATTAATAATGGAAAGTATGGCAGATAAATTAGTTGAATTTAATAAAGTTATAAATAATCAACAAGCTATTACATGGGCAAAAAGATTTGAGGAAGATTTTTGTAATGAATTACATAATCCAAAAAAAGTTAGAGATGTACATATTGAAAAAACTGGAGAACAATTAAGAAAAGAAGGTACTGATGCGATTGAAGCATATATAGATAGTTATAGAAAAGACGCAATGGATTCTCCCATACAAGAAGAAAGATAATTAAATAAAATAATAACAAATGAAAATAGAGAAAGCAGATTTATTTATTGTGCTTCTCTATTTTTAAAGGAGTAAAAAAATGAACGAAATATTTGCAGATTTACATGTACATATAGGAAGAAGTGAAAGTGGAAAGCCAGTAAAAATAACAGGAGCAAGAAGTCTTAATTTTGCCAATATTGCAAAAGAATGTTATGAAAGAAAAGGAATTGACGTGGTAGGCATAATAGATTGTGCATCACCATACGTCATAGAAGATATAGAAAATTTTTTAAGAATAGGCGAAGCTTATGAACTTAAAGATGGTGGAATAATATACAAAGACAAAGTTTGTATAATTTTAGGTAGCGAAGTAGAAACCTCAGAAAAAAACGAAGATGGAAAAACAGGAAGTGCACATAACTGTTGTTATTTTCCAACCTTAAAAGATATGAAGGGCTTTTCAAATGAAATGTCTAAACACATTAAAAATATAACACTAAGTACGCAGAGGTCAGATGTTTCAGGATATGAATTAATAGACATAGTAGAAAAATATAATGGAGTTTTAATTCCAGCACATGCATTTACACCATTTAAAAGTTACTATGGAAATTGCACAAAAAGGTTAGAAAGAATTTTTAAAGAAAAATATAAGAAAATTTTTGCAATAGAACTTGGACTTAGTGCAGATACATATATTGCTGATGAAATATCAGAATTAAAAGATAAAAATTTCGTAACAAATTCAGATGCACACTCATTGCCAAAAATAGCTAGAGAATACAATAAACTTTTAGTAGAAAATATAAGTTTTAAAGAAATATTTAAAGCAATCAAAATGGAAGACGGAAGAAAAATTGTAGCAAATTTCGGACTAGATCCTAAACTTGGAAAATATAATAGAAGCTTTTGCGAAGACTGTCAATGCTCTATTGAAGAAGCACCACCAGCAACAAGATGCAACAAATGTGGCGGAACCAATATAACTATGGGAGTTTATGACAGAATAGAAATAATAAAAGACCAAGAGTCAAAGAGTCCAAAATTTAGACCTACATATAATTATCAGATTCCACTTCAATTTATGCCTGGAGTAGGAAATAAAGCTATAGATAAATTATTAGATGCATTTGGAACGGAAATGACTATTTTAAATAAAGTAACCAAAGATGACCTAGAGTCAGTAGTAGGATTAAAACTTGCTGAAATAATAGAAAATTCACGTACAGGTAAAATACACATCCACGCAGGTGGTGGAGGTGTTTATGGAAAAGTAGAAAGTAAATAAAATAAAACGTTATATTTTCAATATATTACGAATAGATATTATGTATCAGGAGGATGATACATGAGAAAAGCTATTGAAAAACACATTAAGGAAAATATAAAAGAATATATTATATTTGCACTAATTTTCATAATAGGATTATTTATAGGAACAATGGTACTAAATAATTCTAATGAAGCACAAAGGACGGAAATTGCAGAATACTATAATAACTTTAGTAATAGTTTAAAAGACGGCAATAGTATAAATTATTCCGGAATGGTATTTGAACTTATAAAAAAAGATATAAAACTAGTATTTTTAATGATGTTTTTAAGTGTTTCTATAATAGGTATTCCAGCATTATACTTTATAGTAGGGTATAAAGGGTTTGGCATAGGATATACAATTTCTTCGGTAACTGCAACATTTGGTCTAGGAAAAGGAATACTATTCAGTTCATCATTAATGCTACTGAGTAAATTAATAGAAATACCAACAATATTTTTTCTAGCCATAAGTGGAATTAAAATGTATAAAACAATAATACAAGACAGAAGCAAAGAAAACATAAAAATTTCAATAAGAAGATATATAGTAGAATTAGCAATTGCCTTAATATTACTAGTAATTGCATCATTTATAGAAACATATATTTCAAGCAATCTATTCTTAATATTCGTAAAATATTTATAAAAATCTATTTACATTTTAAAAATAATTTGATATAACATAATAAGTTTATGTAAAACAATATAAAATAAAGGGGCAGGGATTAATATGGATAAGCAAATAAAACTATTTTTAGAATTCTTACAAAATGATAAAAAATTGTCAGACAACACTCTTCAATCATATAGAAGAGATATCCTACAATTTGAAAAATATGTAAACAAAAACGATATAAATTATGTGAAAGCAACAGAGGAAGAAATCTCTGGATACATAGATTATTTGAAAAAACAAGGCAAGAAAACATCTACAGCTTCAAGAAGTCTTGCAACAATAAGGTCTTTTTACCAATTTTTATTAAGAACTAAAAAAGTAAAGACTGACCCAACAATTAGTATGCAATCTCCAAAAATAGAAAAAAGAATTCCAAGCGTATTAACATCTGAAGAAGTTGAACTTTTATTAGACCAACCTAAAGATGTTGACCTTAAAGGAACTAGAGATAAGGCAATGCTTGAATTTGCTTATGCAACTGGAATGAAAGTTACAGAAATAATAGATTTAAATTTAGACGATGTTGATTTTGAAGAAAATACAGTATCATGTTCAAATGGTAAAAAATCAAGAACAATACCATTAGGAACACTTGCAGAAAAGGCTCTTAAAGAATATGTTGACCAAGCAAGGCCAATACTTCTTAAAGACGAAAAAAATAAGGCATTATTTGTAAATGTTAATGGTTCAAGATTAACAAGACAAGGATTTTGGAAAATAGTTAAATACTATAAAGAACAAGCTCATATTGATAAAGACATAACTCCACACGTTTTGAGACATTCATTTGCAACTCATTTACTTCAAAACGGAGCAGATTTAAAATCAATACAAGCAATGCTTGGACATTCAGACATATCTTCAACACAAGTATATGCACAATTTGAAACACCTGAACTTAAAAATATATATAAAAAAGCTCATCCAAGAGCATAAATAAACTAAGGCTACTATTTTATAGTAGCTTTTTT
>CANQLM010000065.1 GCA_947624735.1 uncultured Clostridia bacterium
TTCTACATCTGATTCGTTATGTCCTACTGAAGATATTGAAGTAAATTCTGCATCAGGTGTAATTGAAACTGTTTCTTCATTTTCTATTCCGCTAAATGTGATTGTTCCAATCTTAATTCCTTCTTTGTCATTTGCGTCATTTAATTCTTTTGTTCCAACATAATAAATGTTTAATATTTCACCAATTTTATTTTTACTACCTTGATGTTCTTCATACTTTGGTGTCATTGTAGTTTTAGCTAATTCACGATAGGTTTCGCTATTTAGCAATAAATTTTTATCAAATTCAAAGCTAACTGCAGATTTTTCATCATCCTCTAAATCAAGTTCTATATCTAAACCAATTTGGAAAGATGCTACACTTATTCCTGATTTTACTTCTTCTGTTTCTTCTATTACTGTTGTATCTGCCATTTCTAGGTACACATCTACTTTATTATTTGCAGTACGTACTAGTCTTACATAAGTTCTATCTCCTGTTGGAGAATAATTATCTTCATATTTTCCATTTTCGCTAGAATTATTAGCTAATACAAATCCTGTAACTAACATTAGAAGAATTGCAATCGTACTAAATACAGCTATTACTACTTTTTTTCCTGTACTCATAATGTTCTCCTTTCTTTTCATTTCTTATTATTCTGCACTACTAACTTTTGCATCAGTTGAAATTGTTATGCTTGGTAATGTTGTGCTTACTGGCATACGGTAAGTATCACTTGTTAATCTTTCTCCTTCAAGAGTAAAGGCATTATCTACACGATATAGCTCTGCTCTTACAGAGGTTCCATCTGCTGGATGTAAAAATTGTTGATATATTGGGTTATCTTTTAATGTACCTTCATCTGGTCCATCTACTTGGTTACCATCTGCGTCCATATAGATTTGTTTTTCTAACCAATAAATCCATATACCTTCGCTTACATCAGTAATTTTAGCATCTTTTGGAACTGGGTCTGCAAAGAATGTTTGCTCTGAACCAGCTACAAGTTTGTTGTTTTGGTCATATAATTTTAATGCATTAAATGCTGGGTTTCCTTTGTATTTTCCTGTAAATACTATTGAGCCTGCTGGAATTGTTATTGTTCTTCCAGATACATCGCTCTTTCCAAGTGTTACACTTTCTTTTAATAGTCCATAACCGCTATAATTATTGTTTTCATCTTTTATGAAATCAACATTATCTCCTGTTTGACCTATTAAGTCTAATTCTGCTATTGAAACATTATCGTCTTCTATTGTAAATCTTACGTAAGTTGCATCATATATTTCAAGTTTGTCTCCTTCACCGAAATATACTGTATTTGCATCTTCATTTATTATTTTTAAGAATTTAAGTATTGCTTTAATTGGTGTTGTTGTTACAGTTTTTATTATAGTCCAATCTGTACCATTTTTACTTACTTCAACTGTATAGTTTTTAAGTTCTTTGCCTGCTACTGAAGTATATTTAAATCCTACTAATTTTTTGCTTTCTTCTAATTCAATTTCTATTCTTGCATTTTCTTTGTTCTCAGTTTTTCCTACATAGTCTTTTGAATAATCTTCATCAACTAATTCAGATACTGCTTTTACTAATTGTTTTCCATCTGATGAATCAAATTCTTTGGAGTTAGGGTCGCTTAATTCTTTATCTTCTGCTGATGTTAAGTTTGTTGTAACAACCCAATCTTCCTTTCCTCCTATTGTTCCATCGTGTTCAACTTTTATTGGTTCTAATACAAATTGTTCTGTTGCAGTTAAATATTTATCATATCCTGTTACTTTATAAGTAAATACTCTATTATTTACTGTTTGAATAGTATCAACATATGTGATTTTTCCATCTACAACTTCTGCATCATCAACTGTTACAAAAGCTACTGGAACTGTTATTTCTTTATCGTTATCCATATATGTTCTTACTATTTCATATCCAAGCATTGCTCCTGCATTTTGATTTGTATTTGATAAAACTAATTTTACTTGGTTAGAATTTTTCGCTTCGCCGTTTGTTGTTGTTTGAACTATTTCCCTTGTTGCAGAAACTTTTGTTTCTGTAGTCATTCTAGGTTTTCCAGCTAATTCATATGCTCTTGCTTCATCATTTACAAAGTAAATTGCTCTAGTTTCCTTTTCCCATTGTTCTACATAAGCTTTAGTATCTTCATCTGGAATCATTCCCCATTTTTCAAAGAATTCTAATAAGTTTTTCTTGGTTGCTGCACATGCTAATCTCATTAAGTTATTATCTGTATTGCTTCCAAGTTTTAATTTTACTCCATTTTCTTCGTCTACTGTTGGAGCTAAATCTACATTACGTGCATATGAGTCCATTCTAGCAAATATTAGATTTGCTTGTTGTTCTTCATAATTGTCATATGTTACAAAGTTATATCCACCTTTATCATATGCTAAGTGTAATTGCCAATATAAACCTAATTGTGTAAATACATTTTGTGCTTTTCCTGTTTTTCCTGACATTACTTTCTTGTATACTTCAGGATATTGGAAACGTACACTACCATTTGTGTCTTGTGCTTGTGATAATACTGAGAAATAGTTGTTTGTAACTTCTCCATGAACATAAGCACTTTCATTTATGATATGTCCTATTTCATGTGAAATACCCCATCCGAAGTAATTTCCACTTACATATTTTCCATCAAGTCCATTAACTGTTTCTGTTTTTATTGTATTTCCTTGTGATAATGTAGGAACATCTCCCCAATCAATTCCTATATGTAGTCCACCTGCATACATTGCAGCTCCTACAAACATTTGATGATAACGTATGTTAAGTCTACTTGTTGGGTAAGTATTAGTTGTTCTTTCTGTCGTATCTTTGTTTAGTCCTTTATGCTGATAGAATAAATCAACCATATCTTCCATAGCTTTTAATGATTCACAAAGCTTTTGTGCTTTTTGTTCTGTAGTTCCATCTCCTAAACCTTTTAAGATTTGTTCTCCTGCTACTGAATAGTACATTTGGTCTAGAACTATTTCTGTTGCTCCTAATATACAATATTGTTTATTAAAGTCATAATTTAATTCTGCTGCTCCGCTTGAGCGATGTTTATTATGATTGCTTTCTAGATTTTTTACTGTGTCTTCTAGTTTTGAAACATAGTCAGTTGCTACTTTAAGTCTTGCTGATGTATCATTTGCTTCTATTTTGCTAAAGTCAAGTACTGGAATATTTTCTCCTCCAACTACTCTAACTCCATAAATTTCTTTATCATTATTTCCTGTATATTCAATGTATAAAGAACCTCCGCTCTCTTTATCGATTGTGTCGATTTTTGGAATTGTAATTGTATTTAATCCAACTTTAAGAGCTGTTTTGTTAGCTACTGCATACCAATTTGCTGCTTCTGGATAATATTGTGTTGCAATTAAAGTTAAATTTGTTGTGTCTCCGCTTTGTTTATCTGGATTTCCTACATAAACTTTAATTGTTTCATTGCTATGTGCAACAATTCCTAATGGTTGCCAAGCATTTAATCCACCACTAAATGTGATATGTGAATCTTTTTTCTTTGTAACTGATGTATCTATTTTTATTACATCTTTTAGTCCTTCTGTTTCATAAATTAATTTAGCTAAGTCAAGTTCTTTTTGTAAGCTGTCTCTTTCTGGATGATATTCTCCGCTTACTTCATCTTTAGTATCTATTCTCTTTTGTAAAGCATTGAAATCGTCATAATCTACACCATCTTTTAATGTTGTATGCATTTGGTCTGCATATAGATTATTTATATCATCTTCTAATGAATCATAATCATAGAAACGTATTTCACCTATTGTTATTTTTCTAATGTATCCATATGTTCTACCTACACTCATTAATATTTGGTCTGTTTCAATTGGAGTTGCTAACTTAGCTACTGTAAAGTGTCTTCCATTTTCACCAGTTTGAGTATAAACTTGAGATGCGTCTATAGGTCCTACCATTTTTCCTGTTGTCATATCTTTGTACCAGATTTTTACTTTATCGATAGTTCCTAAATTTTCAACTTGTGCAAATGCGAAATAGTTCATCTTATGAGCTTCTGTAAGTGTTACTTGAATACCTTTATTTGAACCTACATAAGTTGCTCCATAATCCCAGTCGTCAACTTGGAAATATGTGTCGTAGCTATTATCAACTACACCTCTTGCAGATATTCCTTCACTTGTTACAATTTGATTTCCGTTTGAGTCTGTGTCTAAAGGACTATTAACCATAAATCCTTCTGACTTTTTGATTGCACTTTTTATATGTGATGTAAGTTCTCCTTTTCCATTTGGAACATTTATCAATTTATATTTTGGTAATATGGCTTCTTGAATGTTTGTTGTTTCTACTACTGAAACATCTGAAGGAGCACTATCTCCTAGTTCATTAACACCAACTACATATACTTGATATTTTGTACCATCTTCCAAATCTTTAATTGTAAAGTTTGGCTCTGTTAAGGTCATACCTTTTGTAACTTCAATGTATTCGCCTTCATTATATTTTCTGTAGAATACTTTGTATGAATTTGTTGCATTCATTTTCTTCCATGATGCTTCTATTTGTTTTACTCCACCTTTAAGTGTTAAGTTATCAGGAGGTCCTGGTTTAGTTACTGCTTTTACAAATACATCTGTTTCTGCGCTGTAACCACTTCTCCATTCTCCATTTACTGATTGAACTGCAACATAGTAATGATTTGGTACACTGTCTTTAACTCCGCCGAAGAAATCGCTTATTGTGATAGAATTTCCATCAACGCTAAATACATCAACTTTTTCTTCACCTTTTACTGTTGCTCTAATTCTTACTTCATAGCCTGTTACATTGACCATATTTTCCCATGTAACTGTAAAACTTTCTCCAGTTGATGCATCATAACCAGTTATTTTTGGTATTGCTAATTCTTGTGCTGGAACTCTATCAACGTTTCCATTTAAGAATTCTACTTTTGCTATGTCTGCAAACTTATTACTATTTGTTGCTGTTACTCTTATAGTAATTTTCTTTATTGCAACTTTTTCGCCTAAATCAACTGAAATTGTTCCATCAGCCTCTATTGTTGCTGTAACTTTTTTTACTGTAGATATTGTACTTGCCATATTTTTATATGTTGTTCCTGATGTATTTTTTATTGTAGCTTCAAATAGTTCGCCATTTGCAGCTTCAACAAATATTGTTCCTGCTGTAATATTGTTTTCAGGATTTTGAGAAGGTGCAATAGTAATTTCTTTTGTTTCACTTGTTTTATTTTCTTTCATATCAAGTGAAATTTCTACTGCATTTTTTTCTGATATGTCCTGTGTTTCGTCTTTTGGTCCTAATGTTATATATTTGTCGTTATTTGCTAGAATGTCTGCAATTTTTCCATGTGTTTCGTCTACTTTTGTTTTTTCATTTGCTTGGATTTCTGCATTTGAAAAGTCTGCACCTTCAAAAACAGCTCCACCTATATATTCTTTATTTTTATTTATTGATATGTAAGATAAATCAATGATATTAATTTTTCCATCTTTATTTAAATCAAATTTGCTATCTGTTGATTTGCTTTCTAATGCTTTTATTAGTTCTTCCTCATCATTTTCTTGAGTTCCAGCAATAGTGTTTCCATTTAAGTCATATCCAACTATTTTGCCATCTCCTGTAACATCTCCAACAGCTAATACTCCAACTTGATTTTCTCTTAAAACATCATACTCATCTTCGTTATATCCATTTGTAAGATTTAATTCTGATATTGTATTTGCTCTTATATTAACGTTTTGAGTAAATTTAACATATCCTCTTCCTGTTATTTCAACAACATATGCTCCTTCTTTGATATTTTTGAAGGTATAGTATATTTTTGTTTCGTCCTCTCTGTCTCTAAAGCCCTTGTAAAATTCAGGCACATCTGGTAAATACTCATCTGTTCCTTGTTTCTTTAGTCTTACTGTAAATATTGAGCTTTCTTCTTCATCTTGTTTTACTTGTGGAAGACGCAAATCTACATTAAGATATAATTTTCCAAGGCCGTTTGCTGGGTTTAGGTCATTGTCTGTAGTTTGGGTGTTGTCTTGGGTTTGCTCGTTGTCTATGGTCTGGGTGCCTTGTGGGGCTTGTGAATTTTCACTAGTTTGTGCTGGTTCATTGTCTTGTGCTGTTTGATTATCCTGTGAGTCCGTATTTGCATTTTCTGTTATTTGATTATTTTGTTCTTCAGAATTTGCATTTTGATTTGCATTTACAGAATTGTCTTGTAATCCTTCTTTCCCTAAGTCATTTTGTTCCTCTCCAAGATTTTCTACATCAGTAGAATTATTATTTACATCTGTAATTTTTTCACTTGTTGCTTCATCGTTTATACTAACTTGATTTCTATATTCTTCTGAAAGTTGAAATAGAATTTGTGCTGCAAATACTGATATATTGCTCATAAGTAGTGCTATTACGATAGTCATTACAAGTGTAAACTTTAGTATTTTTTTCATAAAAAATTCCATTCCTTTCTCGCTTCGCTCAAAGGCACACATAGGTATGAAAGCCTTGAGCTTGAAGCAT
>CANQLM010000066.1 GCA_947624735.1 uncultured Clostridia bacterium
AATTTAGAAATATACATTGCTGTAGCTTCTCCTTCTACTTTTGGATTAGTTGCTAAAATTACCTCTTTTACAGTTCCGTCCATAAGTCTTGAAAGAAGTTCTTTAATTTTTATATCATCTGGTCCTATTCCGTCCATTGGAGAGATAGAGCCATGTAAAACATGATATAATCCCTTGTATTCATGTATTTTTTCTATTGCTACTACATCTTTTACGTCTTCTACTACACAAATTTTGCTTTGGTCTCTTTGTGGATTACCACATATTTCGCAAGGGTCCGTATCCGATATATTAAAACATTTAGAACATAGCTTTAAGTTGTTTTTAGCGTCTTGTATACTTTTTATAAAATTGTCTGTTTCTTCTTTACTTGCATTAAGCATATAAAATGCAAGTCTTATTGCAGTTTTATTTCCTATACTAGGAAGCTTTTCAAAACTTTCTATTAATTTTTCTATTGATGGTGAAAAGTACGACATTTATTTCTCCTTAATTTAGTCCTGGTATATTGTATTTTCCAAATTCAGCACTTGTTGCTGAATCTACTTTTTTTAATGCATCATTTACACAAGTTAAAATCAAATCTTGTAGCATTTCTACATCATCTGGATCTACAACATCTTTATTTATTTTTATTTCTAATAATTCTTTTGCTCCATTTACTTTAGCAAAAACTGCTCCTCCACCTGTTGTACTTTCAAATGTTTGACTTGCTAAATTTTCTTGAGATTTTTCCATTTCTTCTTGCATTTTTTTTGCTTGTTTCATGATTTGGTTCATATTAATTCCTCCAAATCCACCCATTCCTCCTGGGAATCCACCTCTACTCATAATTTATACCTCCTTATTTTTTATTCATCTATCATATTTACATCTATTCCTAAGTTTAGTTCATTTGCATTGCTTTCTGTATTTGTTTCTTGTGATTTTTTATCAATTAGCTTTATTCTCATATCTTTTTTACATTCTATTGATACTAATCGTTTTATTTCTGCCATATTTTCTGGCTTTTCAATTACTCCTCTTCCGAAGCTATTTAAACCATTTGGGAACTCTATTCCTACTGTCATATCGTCTAACATTACGCCTTTTGAGTTGACTAAGTTAGAATATAGCATTGGCATTCGCTCTTCTTTCAAGGTTTCTATTACATTTTGCCAAAAATCTGCTCCGCTTTTTGCTACGGTTTTTGCTGTTCCAGCACCAAAGTTTTGCGTTGGTTTATTCACACTTTGTTTGCTTGTTGTGGATACTCTTGCACCAGTTTGTCCTTGGCTACTACTTGCAGTTCTTACTACTCCGTTTTTTACTGCTTGTTCTAACTTTTCTATTCTTTCCTCTAATGGCATTGTTTCTTTACTGCATAACTTCAAAATTCCAACTTGAAATACTATATTTTTTTGTGATGACCATTTTATATCATTTTCTAACTCTGATAATCCGTATATTATTTTTAATAATCTTTCATTATTTACCTTTTTAGAAAGTTCTTCTATTTTTTGTAAGTCTTGCTCTGAATATATATTTGATGATTCCTTTGTTGATAAATATATTAAAATGTCTCTTACATATTTAATCATTTCCCATAGTATATTATTTATATCTTTGCCATCATCTATAACCTTTTTGGTTTCTGCTAATGCCTGATTTTCATCACAGTTTATTATTTTTTCTACTATGCTAGAAATATATTCTATTTTAGGAATTCCTACTAATTCTTTTATTTTATCTTCATCGATTTTGTTTTCGCCATCTTGGGCACATCTTTCTAATATTGATAGTGCATCTCTCATTGCTCCTTCAGAAAGTTCTGCTATCAAATTTATTGCACTTTGCGTATATTCTATACTACATTCTTTGCATATTTTTTCAAGATTTTTTGCTATTTCTATTTTAGGAATCTTTTTAAAGTCAAATCTTTGACATCTAGATAGTATTGTTGCTGGTAATTTTTGTGGTTCTGTAGTTGCTAAGATAAATTTTACATGTTTTGGTGGTTCTTCTAATGTTTTCAATAATGCATTAAATGCACCTGTTGATAACATATGAACCTCATCTATTATATATACTCTATATTTTGCAACTGTTGGAAGAAAATTTACTTCATCTCTTATATTTCTTATATCATCTACGCTATTATTTGATGCTGCATCCATTTCTACTATATCTGTAAGTGAACCGTCTAAAGCTGATTTGCATATTTCACATTCGTTACAAGGTTCTCCATTTTTAGGATTTAAACAATTTATAGCTCTTGCTAGCACTTTTGCTGAAGATGTTTTTCCGCAACCTCTACAACCCGTAAAAAGATATGCATGTCCAACTCTATCAGCGATTACTTGATTTCTTAATGTTGTTGTTATATGGTCTTGTCCAACTATTTCTTCAAATGTCATTGGTCTAAATCTTCTATAAAGTGCTGTATATTCCATTTAAATCCTCCTTTAATTATTAATAAAGGCATGATGTATTTCCTTATTCTAGAGTACCTCACACAAAAGTTACTACTTATTGCTGCTTCCTTCCGGACCTGACAAGATTCGTAGGCTCTTATTGAGTTACCCTAGAATAAAGAAATACTAATCATACCATTTGCATTATATAATATTAATTTGATATTTACAAGTATTTTGTTTCTTTTTATTATAATTATGTGGTTCTTTTTATGATAATTATGTGTCTATTTTGTTTAATGTTTATCAGATTTTTAAGTTATATATATTATTTTTCTCTCTTAAATGCTACATCGCTAAAGTCTGTTTTGTTTATATTACATACTCCTTGCTCTAGAATATCTCCGCAAGGTAAATCTAAAGTAATTGTTCCTTTATATTTTGCTATATTGGTTTCTATTACTAAGTCAAAACTTACTTTTGCTTTTATATCTTCGTCCTTAATTCCTACTTTCTTTAATAATGTGCCATCATAAGAAATATCTTCTTCGTCGTTGGAAACAAGTTCTCCAACATTTTGATTTACTATTCTAAATAATATTCTTCCACCTTCATTTCCTATTTCCAAAGCTTTTTGATTATCTTGATTTGCTCCTTTAAATGTTAAATTATTAATAACTTTAAAGTTTTCTTCATATGAAAATAGTTTTCCTTCTACACTATTTGGCATATATATGTTAATTGTTTTTCCTTCTTTTGCTTGTATATTAAAGTTTTCTATTATTATATTTTTTATGTAACTGCTTTGCTCATAATTATTATTTTTTTCAAATTTTAAATAAACATCATTGTATTGATGTATGTCTATGTTTCTTTTATAGTTATCTGGATTTTCAGGTTTTGCAGTTTCATCTACACTACTTATTATTAACATTTCTGTAAGACTAAAAGGCATATTTCTTTCGCCTTCGCTTTCATATTTTAACATAAATGCTAAAACTGTTCCAAATGCTATTATTACAATAAATAATAACAACGCTTCTTTCAGTTTTTCTCTTAATATTTTATTCATATGTCCTCCTGATTGGCGGAGATGGTGGGATTCGAACCCACGTGCCACTATAACGTAGCTAGCTGTTTTCGAGACAGTTCCGTTATAACCGCTTCGGTACATCTCCAATTTTATTTTTTCCTTCGTAATTCCTTAAAAAAATCTTTCAAAACATTTTCACATTCTTCTTTTAAAATTCCATACTCTATTTCTACATTATGGTTAAATTTATAGTCTTTAAGTAAATTAAATACTGAGCCACAGCTACCAGTTTTTTCATCCATTGCGCCTATATATACTTTCTTTATTCTTGACTGAATAAGAGCTCCTGCACACATACTACATGGTTCTAATGTAACATACATTTCACAGTCTGATAATCTCCATGCTTTTAGTTTTTTACTTGCTTTTTGTATTGCTATGATTTCTGCATGTTTAGTAGAATCGTTTTTAGTTTCTTTTTGATTATATGCTCTAGCAATTATTTTACCGTCTTTTACTATTACTGCTCCAACTGGAACTTCTAATATGTTTTCTGCTTTTTTTGCTTCTTTTAATGCTTCTTTCATAAAAATAATATCTTTTTCCATTTTTTACTTAATCCCTTTCTTGCTTCATCGGAAAAATACATATAGATAATTTTAAATTTATTTTTTTATGAAACTTAAATTATATTATCATATTTTATTAATTTAAGCAAGAAAAAAAGAACATATAAAAAATGTCCTTAAAAAATTATCTAGCAATATAAATAATTCCCTTTTACTTATGTATTCTTTTTTATCTTACGTATATTAATTATTTGTTCTTTTTAACTTTTGACTAACAACCTTACATAATTGATGTCTTTACTGGAGATTTCATATAATCTTCTACTATGTATTTTGCTTGTTCATAATTATCTTCACATTTAATAATTTCATCAATTAATTCTTTGATTTTTTCTTCATTACCAATAATGTTTCTCATACTTAAAACTTCGTTTTCAACAAGATTGTTATTCTCAAGTTTAGTAACTTTGAATCCATAAGTATCGTCTTTAGTAATGTAATATTTTCTAGTTTCTTTGAAATCTTCTAACACTTTATTAATTTCTATGCTTGAATACAGTATGTCCATTATTATCCTCCTTCCTTTATTTAAGATAATCAATATAATACCATTTTCTTCCACAATAAGTCAAGTCTTTTTTCAAAATTATTTGACATTTTTTTCTATATTTTTTTCCTTTTTATTGAAACTGTTGTCTTTTGAATACTTTTATTTTTTTGTGATTAGATTAGTATGCTCTCTTTTTCTTTTCTAATCTTTCTTGCTATTCCAATTATAAAGGCTTTTGTAGAAGGTTTATTATATGTATTGAAATATTTTTCAATAATGGCACCTTCTGTATTGAAGTACATTAGATTTAATAATTTTGTAATACACCATAGTACGTTTTGAGGTCTTGTACCATATTTCTCAGCAACTGGTACATAGACATATTTTGAAAAGTCCTTTATTGCTCTTCTATTATTTGTTACTATTGCAATACAATCAATTAAGTATTCATAACCAAGCGAATTTCTTCTGAAATTAAAGTTCTTTAGTTCAATCATAATCTTTTCTTCCATAGATTTGATCAACCCTTTCCAACTATTTCAAACTTATTCCAATTTTCTTGAATTTTATCATAAAAGATAATAGTATTATATTGAGGCTACATAATGTAGCATTTTATTAGAATACTAAGATAGCAAAATTCTTGTTTTGCTATTTAGTATATAGAGATTGTTGGAAAACTACTTTGACATTTGGAGGATCACATTATGAAAAAATCGTTTGTTCGTCGGCTCTTTTCCATGCTCGTGGCCGTTATGATGGTCGTGGGCGCGTCCGTTTCGGCTATGGCTGCCGAAGTTACTCCGGAAGTTCTTGCCCCTCAGGAAGTTTCCATGAGTGCTGAGGACGAACCGATGCCCATCTTCAATAGGGCAATCGCTGCTAATTCTGGAAATATCTCTGGTGGATATGGCGAAATCAAAGTCAATCTGGGTAAAAATGTATCTTATGGTGGGCTTGAAGCAGCAGTATCTTCTAATAATAACAGTGGTACCATTAGTGTTTCTGTCCGTTCACCTAGCGGTGGGTATACCACTATTGGTGGAATGGCTGCTTCCGGTGGATCAACAGGTATTACTCCTGTTCATGGTCTTGGTTCTGGAACATATACATTTATCTTTGTATGCTCAAACACTACTGCAACATTTAATCTTCAATGTTACATCTTTGAATAAATATTATGGGCTTATGGCTTTATCCATAAGCCCATTTCTAATCTAATCTACTATATTCACTTGAAATTTTTACATCATCATTTTGTACATTTTCTAATTCAATGAAATATTTATTGTAATTTAGTTGAATATTTGAATTTTCTTTCATCGTTATAGTATGTATAATAGGTTCAAAATTTTTCTTATTTAACTCAATTACTTCATTACCTATTCTTAAAAATAATGAATTACCTTTATAATAACAATAAACAAAATTTAAATTAAAAGCAATATCATTAAATTTTGTAAATTCTGAATTTATTGTTGTTGGAAATGAATTATACATATATTTTCCCTTATTATATTCAGTATTATCAATTGATTGAATTACAGTATATGTTTTATCTTGCTCATTTAAAATATACATATTTCCTTGATTTACATCTATAAATCTAGCAGATGTAGATTTAATATTATTTATAAAGTATGTATCACATATTTTATATAATCCATCTTTATACCAAACCTCTGTTGTTTTTGTTTGTTCTTCATTTACATAAGATTCCATCTTAAAATGATAATTATCCAAATTTTTATACTGTTCTAACTTTGAACTTATTCCATTTAATATCATAAACTTATAACCAACATATGCAAAATATAAAATTACTAGGACAAGTATAGGAATGCCAATATATTTAATTAAGGATTTTATTCTTTTTTTAGCTACTGGTTTTTCATCTT
>CANQLM010000067.1 GCA_947624735.1 uncultured Clostridia bacterium
TGCTCAACATTAGGTTTATCCATTATTCCTAAAAATTGCCTTGCATAAGAAGATAAACTTTCAACATATCTTCTTTGGCCTTCTGCATAAAGTGTGTCAAACGCAAGTGATGATTTACCTGAGCCTGAAAGTCCAGTTATAACAACTAATTTATCCTTTGGTATTGTAATGTCTATATTCTTTAAATTATGTTCTTTCGCACCTTTTATTATTATATTTTCCATGCCAATTTACCCCAAAATTATTTTAATAATTATATTATAAAACATTTGTTTTGTAATGTCAAGCAAATATTACGTTTTTATTAAATTATTTACTATTTTTTCTATATGTGATATAATTGTAATATTAAAAGGAGATTTAAAATGGAAGAAAATAAAGAAATTGATTTTCATGAATTATCTGTAAAAGAACAATCAGAAATTCTTCAACAAGCTTTTGATAATATTTCTAAAAAAATATATCAAGAAAGAAGTGAAGATATAAATAGTGGTAATATAGAAATAAATGATATTTCATATAATACAACTTCTGATGGAAAAATTATATATGATATAACCATAACTAATGGTGATGGTCATACAATTCATGAATTTTATAATAAAAATTTTGATAGGCAAACTGATTCTGATGAAATTAATGCTTTAAAAACAATTGGAACTGTTGATCCTAAACTTGAGGAATTAGAAGGTTTAAAGGATAATCCTGATAGTGTTTCTTTGTCAGAACTAAAAAGTATAGATCAGCAAATCGATAATACAGCTAAGTCTTTGGGTATGTCAAGAGATGAAATTATTTCTACATCAGTTATTAGCTCTGACCACAAACTTAAAATAAATGAAAATGAACTAAATGGTGAATCTTTTAGTTCTAATGAAAAATTAACAACTCATTACAATGTAAGAGATGTACTTGGTGGCAACTATGTTTCTTATCAAATTATTAAAACTACCTATGGCAATTATAAATTTATGGGAATTAATGCTGAAGGAACAGCTGAAGAAATTCCACAAAACCAAGTTGAATTAATTAATGACAATCAATTAATATCTTTAGTACGAGAAAATGGTAATTCTGTTGAAGCAACAATGATTGTTGGCTTTAGAATAAAATCTGGTACAAGTAATATTGATAAAGACCAAATCTTTGGTTTGTGCAATGAAGATGGAAGAAGTACCCCAACTGCTTTCTACGGTAGAGGTGCTTTAACAGATGAAAAAATTACAGCAGAAAACATTCCAACCAAAACATATAATGCAACGAGAACAAGAAGTGAACATTCGTTAGATACATTAGAGACAGACAATTTTGAACTTTCTATGTCAAATGAGATAATTGAAAATATAGCAGATGAATATAATATAGATTCAGAAAATTTAAAAACAGAAGTTGTAAAAAGTTTTCCTAATTTTACTGATGCAACACCTTCTGATGTTATAGAGATTGCAAAAGACTTAGCTAAAGCTGAGCCAACTATACCTGAACATACATTAAATGTAAACAATAGTCCTATAGATTAAAACAAATCCAAGGTCAATCGACCTTGGATTTTAAAAGGAAACTTTCCATATTTTGTTCTTATAGTAATTTTGCTGGCATCATATTTAAGTATATAGCTTTAATGTTCGTTCCGCCTCTTCCCTCTGGTAAAAATCTACTAATTCTGAGACAATCTTCAAAATCAGGATAAATAACTCGAGATGAATTTGTTTTCTTTATAAAGTCATACTGCTTTTTTAAGACTTCTTTAACTTCTTTTAGCGACTTATACTTACAGTTAATCTTTTCTTTTTTATCTTGGATAAAAGATTTGGTTTTCTCATCCCAAATTGAGTATCCCCAAGTAAATTCCCATATTCCAAAGAAAAAATTTGGACTTCTGTACTGGAAAGATTTTAGGATTAATGCTGTATCACGAGATGTCACTTGGATTCTCCCCTTTCCTTTTATTTTATATGGTTACGGATAAAATAATTATAGCAAACAATTAACATAATGTCAATTATTTTTCATTAATTACTCCTATGAGCAGTTAGCCCATGTTATTAGTATATATTTATTTTATTTCTCCAAATTTTATTACAGTTACATTATTAGGTATATTTTTTACAATAGTTGCATTCGCACCTATCTTTACATTATTTCCAATCTTTATTGGTCCTAATATTTGTGCACCAGCTCCAATCATAACATTATTACCAACATCAGGATGTCTTTTAAATTTGTCTTTTCCTGTTCCACCCAATGTAACATTATGATAAATTGTGCAATTATTTCCTATGGTTGCAGTTTCTCCAATTACAGTTCCCATTCCATGGTCAATAAATAATCTTCGCCCAATTTTTGCTCCTGGATGTATTTCTATACCTGTAAAAAATCGTCCTAGTTCAGAAAACAGTCTAGCTAGAAAATATAATCTATGTCTATATAAAAAATAACATATTCTATGATTTACAAGTATATGAAATCCTGGATATAAAAATATTACATACCAAATATTTTTGCACGCTGGATCTTTCCAATAAATATTTTTAGCATCTTCGTATAATTCTTTAAAAATCTTAAACATTAATATCACCTAGAATAAGTTATTCAGGTCTAATGATTATGGTGATAAATTTTTTATAAATCATATTTCCTTTTTAACTTGTAGTGATTTTCTTAGCATAAGCCTTCTAGTTCTTTAATTTTATCTCTAATCTCTGCTGCTTTTTCAAATTCAAGATTTTGTGCATATTTAATCATCTCATCTGTTAACCTATTAATTACTGTTTCTATATCTTCATCTTTATTTAACTTCAATGAGTCAGTTTCACTAACTTCATAAGTAGCTTTTATTGTTTCTCTTATCTCTTTTTGAATTGTTTTTGGAGTTATATTATTTTTTATGTTATATTCTTCTTGTAGTTTTCTCCTTCTATTTGTTTCAGATATAGCTTTTTCCATTGAATCAGTAAGTTCATCTGCGTACATTATAACTTTTCCTTCAGTGTTTCTTGCTGCACGTCCGATTGTTTGAATTAATGAACGTTCTGAACGCAAAAATCCTTCTTTGTCTGCATCTAGAATTGCAACTAGTGACACTTCTGGAATATCCAATCCCTCTCTTAAAAGGTTGATTCCAACTAGAACATCAAATTTTCCCATACGCAAATCTCTTATAATTTCCATTCTCTCTAAAGCTTTAATATCAGAATGCATATATCTAACTTTAATATTCATTTCTGATAAATATTTTGTAAGGTCTTCAGCCATTTTTTTAGTTAAAGTAGTAACTAAAATTCTTTCATTTTTATTAGTTCTTTCATTAATTTCTGCAATTAAATCATCAATTTGATTTTCAACTGGTTTTACCTCTATTTTAGGATCAAGAAGTCCAGTAGGTCTAATAATTTGCTCAACAACCCTATCTTTAGAATGTTCCTTTTCATATTCAGCTGGAGTTGCACTAACGAAAACAACTTGATTAATTCTTTCTTCAAATTCTTCAAATTTAAGCGGTCTATTGTCAAATGCTGATGGAAGTCTAAAACCATAATCAACTAAAGTTTCTTTTCTTGCTCTATCTCCATTATACATAGCTCGAACTTGAGGAATTGTTGCATGAGATTCGTCCACTAAAAGTAAAAAATCTTTTGGAAAATAATCAAAAAGTGTATATGGACTACTTCCTGGTTCTCTTCCACTAATATGTCTTGAGTAATTTTCAATTCCTTGGCAGAATCCAGTCTCCTTCATCATTTCTAAATCAAAATTCGTTCTTTCCTCTATTCTTTGTGCTTCTAATAATTTTCCATTATCTTTAAAATATTTTATTCTTTCTTGAAGTTCTTCTTGTATAGTTTTAATAGCTCTTTCCATTTTATCCTCAGTTGTTACATAATGAGAATTTGGAAAAATCATTATATGGTTTCTTGTTCCTTGTACTTTTCCAGTTAGAGGATTAATTGCTTCTATTTTTTCAATTTCATCTCCCCAAAAGCTAACTCTTACTGCAGTTTCACTTTCATCAGATGGATATATTTCAACAACATCTCCTTTAGCTCTAAAAGTTCCACGTTTAAAGTCAAGTTCATTTCGTGTATATTGAAGACTTATTAATTTTCTTAAAAGTTCATTTCTTTCTTTTTGCATTCCCGGTCTTAAGGAAATTATCATATTTTCATAATCGATAGGATCTCCTAATCCATAGATACACGAAACAGATGCAACAATTATGACATCTCTAGTTTCAAATAGTGATGCAGTTGCAGAATGTCTTAATTTATCTATTTCATCATTAATAGAAGCATCTTTTTCTATATATGTATCTGATGAAGGCACATATGCTTCTGGTTGGTAATAATCGTAATAAGATACAAAGTACTCAACTGCATTCTCAGGGAAGAACTCCTTAAATTCTGAGTATAATTGTCCGAGCTAGTGTTTTGTTATGTGCTAAAACGAGTGTTGGTTTTTGGACTTCATTGATAATATTTGCCATTGTAAAAGTTTTTCCGAGAGCCTGTAACTCCAAGAAGCGTCTGATATTTCTGTCCTTCTAATATTCCTTTTGATAAATATTCTATTGCCTCTGGCTGATCGCCTGTCGGTTTATAGTCTGAATGTAGTTTGAACATTTTTCCTCCCTTTATGACCTTAAACATTTATTTTATTTAATCATTTAAAAAATTCATTACCAAATCTATAATCACTTCTTTTTCTTTTGGATTTGATTCTGCAATTAATAATGTCAATGCCGCTAAAGTATTATTATCAATAATTTGGTTTCCATCTTTGTATAAAATATTATAATAGTTTAAGAAATATATGAATAAAGTTGCTGCAATTCTTTTATTTCCATCAATAAATACATGGTTCTTAACTACTAAATATAAAAAATTAGCTGATTTTTCCTCGATACTTTTATATATATCTTGTCCATCAAAACTTTGATATATATTATTAATAATAGATTCTAGTCCATTATCTCTTTCTATTCCAAATATATTGCTTTTTTCTCCAAATTTTAATTTATGAATAATATCTAAACAATCATGATATTGAATTATTCTGTTGTCTGTTGTTCCCTTAATTTTTTTCAAAGTTCTATGGTCATAATCATCTAACAAATCTAATGCTTTTGAATAATTGCCAATTACTTTTAATATTTCTTTTGCATCATTATCTTCTAATCTTTCATCAATTCTGTTAGCAATATCAATTAGTTTTATTGTTTTTTCTAAATATTCTAACCTTCTTTGATTTACTGCATAACCTTGTAGCATATAATCCTTTAAAATTTTTGTTGCCCATTTTCTAAAAATAATACCATTTTTTGATTTTACACGATAACCAACAGAAATAATCATATCTAAATTATAGTAATTAGTTGGTTTATCAGCAAATTCGGAAATTCCGAATTTAGTTAAAGTTTCACTTTCTTCAAGTTCGCCTTCTTTATATATGTTTTTTATATGTTCATTTATAGTAGATTTTGCTTTATCAAAAAGTTTAGCCATTTGTTCTTGAGTTAACCATACATTCTCATCTTTTACATTAACTTCTAATTTTACATTTTGATTTTCAAATATAATAATTTCATTTTTTTCATTCAGCATAAAATCACCTTCTTTTTCTATTTTAATAGTATATAAAATTTTATTTTAAATAATTTTTATCAAATTTGTGTAAAAGTAACTTACACTCAACATTATTCTCAGGGAAAAATTCCTTAAATTCTGAGTATAATTGTCCAAGCTAGTATTTTGTTATGTGCTAAATTTTGGTCACAAATATTACGGATTTTTATTTTATTAATCCCTTTTTTAAGCAGTATGGGACTACTTCATTTTTTAAAGTATTAGATAAGATATCTATTCCATCAGTTGAGTTATACCATTTAAATTTTTCAATTTCATCTGATATATTAAGTTTTCCTTCTAAGCAACCATTATATTTAAAAACATAAAAATGAATAGGAGTTATACCATCACTAGTTGCTATTTCATCAAATTCCATTATTAGTTCGAACAAACTATTATCGAATATAGCTTCTGTTCCTAATTCTTCATGACATTCCCTAATTGCTGCTTCTAATGGAGTTTCTCCTTTTTCAATTTTTCCACCAATCATTTGATATGTAGGTCTCTTTCTTGGTTTATCTATTAGTATTTTTTTGTCTTTCAAAAAAATGGTACCAACAACCTCCATTTTTATTCTCCTTTCTAGCGTTTAACAATAATTTTTTTGCTGTACTTTCTAGCATTAGATGTTTTTTTAAAGACTTCATCTAAA
>CANQLM010000068.1 GCA_947624735.1 uncultured Clostridia bacterium
GAATAAAAAAAGAAAATATAGAAATAGTTAGGATTATGTACGGAAGAAGAAATTGGATTAATTTATTGTAAATCTAAAAGTTAACTTACAATTTTTTGATAAATATAATTTTTTTTTGGGGGACATTATGTAATTATAGATTTTTCAACTTTTTTTTAAAATTCCTATAAAAGCACTCCAACCAACGCTGTATATGTTAGAATTAATATAAAAAATAATAAAGGAGAAAATCGATATTTCAGATCTTCTCCTTTTACTAATGACAAACATAGCATAAATGCTATGGACACTAATGTAATAATAGTATATGAAAAATTTAAAATTTTATTTATTTTTTAGTGGTCGTAATCTGTATAAATTTTCGAGTTGTGAATTAATTTTGCTCCATTCGTTTTGTGAAATAGTAATTAAATTTCCTTTTTTTTCTATAAGGAACTGTAATTCTTATTTTACTAACAACCTTTAACTGTTCAACTAAAACAGTAGAGTCGATTTCTTTTAAATCAACATGAAATCAAAAGCTATCTTGTAATCTTTTTGTAGTTAATGGAAGGATTTGTTATGTAACTTATAAAATTTTTAAATTATATTTGCCTGTGTACGTTAAAAAATTGCATATTAAAGTTTAAAATGATATAATGTTTTATAGATAAAGAGGAGAAAATTCATAATGAAAAGTATATTAATAGTAGAAGATGATGATACTATTCATAATTTAATTAAAGAACTTCTTGAAAAAGAGCATTACATTACTAAAAACGCTTATTCTGGAACAGAGGCCTTAACGATAATTGAAAATGAAAATATAGATTTAATACTTTTAGACTTGATGTTACCGGGTATAAATGGAGAAGAGATAGTAAAAAAAGTAAATAAATCTATACCAATAATAGTTATTAGTGCAAAAATATCTCCAGAAGATAAAGTAAAAGTATTACTTGATGGTGCAAATGATTATATTACAAAGCCCTTTGACAAACAAGAACTCTTAGCTAGAATTCAAGTACAACTTAGAACTAATAGTAAACAAATCAAAAATTTAAAATATAAAGATATGGAATTATTAGAAGACAATAGAAGTATAAAAATTAAAAATAATAAAATTACGTTGACAAGAACAGAATATACAATAATGAAAGAATTAATACTAAATCCTAATAAGGTAATTACAAAGACAAGACTATTAGACTTAATAAGCCTAGATGCAGAAAACTGTGACGAAAATTCTTTAAAAGTACACATCAGCAATATCAGGAAAAAAATTAGACAAGTTACACAAACTGAATATATTGAAGCAATATGGGGAATAGGTTTTAAAATAAAAGAATAATTTATCCAAATAAAAAAATTAAAATCTTTACTAAAACTTTACTTTTTCTTAACCATTTTCTTAACTACTAAGTATTACAATCAATTAAAAGGAGGATAAATTATGAATTATATTTTAGAAACAAATAATCTTAGCAAAAACTATAGACGAAGTAAAGTTTTAAATGATTTAAATATGCATATTGAAAAAAATGCAATTTATGGTTTAATTGGGAAAAATGGAGCAGGAAAAACTACATTAATTAGACTAATTTGTGGATTACAAAAACCAACATCAGGAACTTACTCAATTTGTGGAATTTCAAATAAAAGTAAAGACATAAATAAAGCAAGAAAAAGAATCGGAGCAATAATCGAATCACCATCACTTTGCTTAAATATGTCAGCAGAGGATAATCTAAAAAAACAATATAAAATAACAGGAATTCCAAATTATGAAGGAATTTATGATATATTAAATATTGTAAAATTAGACAATACAAAAAATAAAAAAGTAAAACATTTTTCATTAGGAATGAAACAAAGATTGGGACTTGCAATAGCCTTGGTTGGAAGTCCGGATTTTATAATTTTAGATGAACCTATAAATGGATTAGACCCTGAAGGAATTATTGAAATAAGAGAATTAATTTTGAAATTAAATAAAGAAAAAGGAATAACATTTTTAATTTCAAGTCATTATTTAGATGAACTTTCAAAAATCGCAACCTGTTATGGATTTTTAAATAATGGTAAGATTGTAAAAGAAATAAGTCAAAAAGAATTAGAGCAGAATTTTAAAAAGAAAATTCAAATAAAAATCGATAATGTAAAAGAATGTGTTAGATACTTAGAAGAATCAAGCATTCCTTATAAAATCATATCTGATGACATAATTGATATATATGAGAAAATCAATGTTTCAGAACTCATAACTGCACTATCAAAAAGAAATTGTACAGTAAATAAGTTTCAAGAAAAAGAAGAAACTCTGGAAAATTACTATTTAAATTTGATAGGAGGTGCAGAAAATGATTAAGTTATTAAGAGCGGGTTTTTTTAGATTAAGAAAAGAAATTATTTTTTGGTTATTTATTATTTCAAGTGTTGTAGTAGCAATTTTTTCATTAAACCATTGGCAATCATCAAATGAGACTTATGTACTAGATAAAATAATAAATAATTTTACTTTATACATAGGATTTTTTATTGCACTATTTGTAAGTATTTACGTTGGAAAAGAATACTCTGAAGGAATTATTAGAAATAAGATAATAGTCGGACATAGTAGAGCATCAATATATATATCAAAACTTATAATAAGCATTGTAGTATCTCTATTGTGCGAGCTAATTTATGTGATTATTGTGTTAATAGTTGGAAAAATTTTAGATATAAAAACTCATGTTACTTTGCAAAAGATGGCTATGTGTATTATAGATTCAATATTAATGATTGCATTATATTGTTCTATTTTTAATTTTATATCAATGATATTTTCAGATATAACACTTTCTACAATTATTAATGTAATCATACTTGTTGTATCTTTTATTATAACTTTTTATTTATTTAATATAAGTAATAATCCTAAATATTTTGAATCAACAATTACTGATGCAGATGGAAATACAACGGTTATTAGTCAGAATCCAAATCCATTTTATCCAGGAGATGAAAAAGTTGGATTTGCCAAAACAGTTGAATGCTTAATTCCATTTAGCCAAGCTCAGATAATAATTAATGTGGAAGAAGAAAGTTTATATAAAATATTAATTTTTTCTGTAATTGAAATATGTATCATTAATATGGGAGGAATATATATCATTTCAAAGAAACAATTAAAATAAAGGAGAAAAGCGTGAATATCAATTTATTAGTAATAGCTATTATATTATTCTGTTTTTGTATATTGCTTTTGATAAAAATATATATTATGAAAAAAACAGTAAGAGATATTAATGACTCTTTAAAATATATTATAAAATCTGATACTAATAATTTAATATCAATAACTTCAGAAGATAGAGATATTAAAAATTTAGCTATTAGTTTAAATAAAGAATTAAAAAATTTAAGAAATAAGCAATTACAATATGAAAATGGAAATCAAGAATTGAAAAGACTAATAACTGATATTTCACATGATTTGAGGACTCCACTTACTGCAATTAATGGATATGCAGAATTGTTAGAGGAAGAACAATTAAATGAAAAACAAAAAGAATATACAACAATAATAAATCAAAAAGTAAATGAATTAAGGTCTCTTACAGAACAGCTAAAAGATTTGTCGGTAGGAATAGAATTGGATAAAAAATTAAAAAAAGAGACCTGCTGTATAAATGATATTTTAGAAGAAACAATAGCAAGCTATTATAATTTATTTAGAATGAAAAATATAGTACCAAGTATTTCTATTTGCGAAAAAAAGGTTTATAAAGAAATTGATAAAAATATGATAATTAGAGTATTTGAAAATCTTATATCAAATGCAATTAAATACAGTGATGGCAATTGTAATATTATGCTTGAAGAAAGTGGAAAAATATCTTTTATTAATAAAGCTAGTAAATTAGATGTAACAACTGTAAAAAAGATTTTTGATAGATATTATACTCTTGAAAAAATGAAAGAATATTCTGGCTTAGGCTTATCAATAGCAAAACAATTAGTTGAAATCAATGGAGGAACCATTACTGCTAAATATATAAAAAATAAACTGGTTATTGAAATATTATTTTAACTAAACATATTGTTAAAACAGTAAAAAAAGAATATAATATATGTGTATTAAAATTTTAGGAGAAGACTATGAAACAAAAATTTTTAAAAGACTTAGGAATAGATATTAATGGAGATACAGAGGACTTATTGCAACAGTTTGACTTAAATGGTTTTCTTGACCAAGTAAGTGATAATAGAATAAAAGAAGAAGATAAAATAATTGAGAACTTGCAAGAAGGCAAAGATATAAAACAAGATGATAAGTAAAAAAAGAGGAAACTTTATGGAAATTCCAGTTCAAAAAAATGAAGAAATAGAAGTAGAAATAATCGATTATGGAACAGAAGGAGAAGGTATAGCAAAAAAAGAAGGCTATATCATTTTTGTAGAGGGAGCACTAAAGGGAGAAATTTGTAAAATACATATATTAAAGGTGCTTAAAACTCATGCATTTGCAAAAATAATAGAAATAATTAAACCATCTGAAAATAGAGTAGAAAGTGAATGTGAAACGTATAAAAGATGTGGTGGATGTAGCCTAAGACATATCAAGTATGAGGAAACCTTAAAAATTAAACAAGAAAAAGTACAAAATTTAGTCAACAAAATGCTTGAAAATAAACTTAAAGTGGACAATACTATTGGAATGAAAAATCCTACTCATTATAGGAACAAAGCTATTTACCCAGTAAGCATAGAAGGAAAAGTAGGTATATTTGCAAAAAGAAGCCACAATATAATACCAATATCTAAATGTATGATTCAAACTGAAAGCTCACAAGAAATAGCAAAATATATAATAGACAACTGGAATAACAGTATTTATGATGAAAAGACAGGAAAAGGTTTACTTCGTAACATTATAATAAGAGAAGCATTTGGCACAAATGAAATAATGTGTATTCTTGTTCAAAATGGAAGAAAAGAATATGATTATAAAAATTTAATAGAAAAATTTCCTGAAATAAAAACAGTAGTAATAAATGTTAATACAAAAAATACAAATGTAGTTTTATCAAAAGAAAATATTATTCTTTATGGCAAACGGATATATAACTGATAAACTAGGAAATTATTTATTTAAAATTTCGCCAAATTCATTTTATCAAGTAAATCCAACACAAACTGAGGTACTTTACAATTTAGCAATAGAAAAAGCCAAACTAAAAGAAGATGATACAGTATGTGATTTGTATTGCGGTATAGGAACGATTGGAATTTTTGCATCAAAATATGTTAAAAAAGTTTATGGAATAGAAATAGTAGAAGAAGCGGTAAATGATGCAAAAGAAAATGCTAAAATCAACAAAATAGAAAATATAGAATTTATAGTTGGAGACGTTGAAAAAGCATTTGATGAACTTTTAAATAAAAATGTAAAGCCTAATGTAGTATTTGTTGACCCACCAAGAAAAGGATTAGACAATAAAACAGTTGAAAACTTGTGTAAATTAAAACTAGATAAATTAGTATATATAAGTTGTAATCCAGCAACTCTTGTACGAGATTTGCAAACGCTAGAAAAGATTTACAACATAGAATCAATAACTCCAGTAGACAACTTTTGTTATACTCGGACATGTTGAAACTATCACAGTTTTACACTTAAAGTAATTTATAACAATTTTTAATTACAATGTTTAAGAAAATAAATAAAGGAGAAAAGATTGAAAAAAGAAGTTAAAAAAGAAAATAAAAATTTAATAATACGAAGTAGTTCTGCTGAATTTTTAATATTCGAAATGCAAAAAAAAGAACAAGGAATTGAAGTTAGATTTGAAGAAGGAGATTTATGGTTAACTCAAAAAGCGCTTGGAGCACTTTACAATACAACTAGAAACAATATAACTATGCATATACAAGACATCTACAATAGTAATGAGCTTGATGAAATTTCAACTAGTAAGGATTTCTTACTAGTTCAAAAAGAGGGCAATAGAGAAGTAAAGAGAAATGTTAAATATTATAATTTAGATGCAGTTATAGCTATTGGTTACAGAGTAAATTCAGATAGAGCAATTCAATTTAGAAGATGGGCAACAAATGTATTAAAGCAGTTCGCTAAAAAAGGCTATATTATCGATAAAAAGAGAATGGAAAATGGGACATTTTTTGATGAAGATTATTTTGAAGAATTACTTGCAGAAATTAGAGAAATACGATTAAGCGAAAGAAGATTTTA
>CANQLM010000069.1 GCA_947624735.1 uncultured Clostridia bacterium
ATTTCAGCATCTTTATTTTTTCCCCAAGATGTTGTTGCTGCAATAATATTATCCCCTTTAACAATACCGCAATATGTACCAACTATTATGCCATCACGATAAATGTCGAGTGCAATATGCTTTAGATTATCTTTTTTAATAAGATCTGGATCAATAAGATCTGGATCAAGCTTTAAGCGTTTTACAACTCTTAATCGTTTCATTTTTTGTTTTTCCTCCTTGTAAATATACGAAGTAATTTTTTTTGTGCCTAGCACGGAGAAATGATAAAAGATATCAAATCTAATTATAACATAATTTACATAAAAAAGCAAATGCAATGAAGTCTAAAAGAATATAAGAAAAAATTTAACATATATTTTAGAAGGATTAGAATAAAGGAATTTATTATGAGTAAAAAATTTAAACAAACCTTTAAGCAAAGTGTATTTGCTTTATTAATAGCACAGATACTTGTAAAAGTATTAGGACTTTTTTATAAATTATATTTAACAAATAGACCAGGGTTTGGGGATGAAGGAAATGCAATTTCTACTTCAGCTTTTCAAGTTTATGCACTAATTCTAAGTATTACAGCAACAGGGCTTCCACGGAGCTATTTCAAGATTAGTTGCTGAAAGAAGTGCAAATGGAGACCATAAAGGTGCATATAAAATATTTAAAGTGTCAATGCTCATATTTAGTATTATTGGACTTATAGGTAGTTATTTGTTAGCTATATTTGCAAAGCAAATAGCCAATAATTATCTTAATATAGCAGAAGCAGAATTATCTATATTAGCATTGGCACCATCAGTTTTTTTAGTATCTGTAATATCAGTTTTTAGAGGGTATTTTGGAGGAAGAGAAAACTTAAAAGAGCAAGCTAAAGGTCAATCAATAGACCAAATTACAAAAACAATAACTACAGTTTTATTCATTGAAACTTCGGTATATTTGACTGTAAATCCAAATACAAGTATTATGGCAGCATGTGCAAATTTATCAGCTACACTTGCAAATTTATTTGAATGTTTATATTTATATAAAGCATTTTTAAAACAAAAATATGAAATATCTCAAGATGTAAAAAATAGTATTAACAGTAAAAAACTAGGTACATATACAATAGTTAAAGAAATAATTTCGGTTGCTATTCCAATATCACTTACTGCAGTTATTGGAACAGTTGCGAAAAATATAGATTCAACTACTATTGTAAATAAACTAAAACAGGTTATTGGGTATGAACAGGCTAAAATAGAATATGGAATTTTAAGTGGTAAAGTTGATACCTTAATTGCTTTTCCATTATCATTTAATACAGCAATTTCAACAGCTCTTTTACCAAGCATTGCAGCCTCCAAAAACAATATAAAAAAGCAAGAAGAGAGAATAAATAAATCAATTTTATTTGGTACAGCAATTGCAATACCGATAGTAGCAATATTTATTTTCTTTGGAGATGAAATGTTAAGACTTTTATTTCCAAATGCATCAAGTGGTGCAGAAATATTAAAAATAAGTTCAATCTCTATAATATTTATAACAATGGTCCAAATGTTAAATGGTATATTATATGGAATAGGAAAATCAGGAGTACCAATAATATCTGTTACATTAGGAGTAATAATAAAAGCAATTTTAAACAATATTTTAGTTCCAAGAGTAGATCTATCATTTGGAGGAACCAAAGGAGCAGCTCTAGCTACTGTTTTATATAATGTAGTTGCATTCATAATTACAATAATTGCAGTAAAAAAATATACAAACATAAAAATATATAAAGCAAATATTTTAAAACCGATTATTGGAAGTATTTTTATGATTGTTATATCCAAAATAATATTTGCTATTTTTAGCGTAAATTTGAACAATACGATTAGTTTATTAATTTCATTTATATTTGGGGCAATAGTTTATATTTTATCAATGTTTATATTAAAAGTTATAAAACCAAAAGATATATTATTTATGAAATTTAAAAGAAACAATTAAACTTATAAACAAAAAATTAAATTTATAGATAAAAAATATAAAAATACTGAAATCTTAAGAAAAACTGACAAAGCTGGAAAAACAGTAAAATGAATACTTAGAAGCAACAATTTTTTACAAAGTGCGAGAGGAGAAGGGTTTTAAAGATAAAAAATTAAAAAAAAAGAAGGATTTTGTTTTTTATTGGCGAATATTAAGGTAGTAGAGTGAGATTTCCGGTCTTAATTCTACAATTAAAAACATATTTGTATCTTAATAGGAGGTAAATTAAATGAACAAATCTGATTTAATCGCAGCAATGGCTGCAAAAACTGGAGAAACAAAAAAGAGTGCTGAAGCTTCTTTAGATGCTTTTGTAGCAGCTGTAACAGAAAGCTTAAAGAAAGGTGAAAAAGTTCAATTAGTTGGATTCGGTTCTTTCGAAGTTAGAAAAAGAGCAGCTAGAAAAGGAAGAAACCCACAAACTAAAGAAGAAATAAAAATACCAGCATCAAAAGCTCCAGTATTTAAAGCAGGAAAAGCTTTAAAAGAAGTTGTTAACAAAAAATAATTAGATGAGTTCTATATACATATGAATTCATATAAAAAATAGACTAGTAATAGTCTATTTTTTGTTGCAAAATTTATAAGGCAGAAAAATATTTGAAAAAATAAATGTAATATGTTAGAATAAATTCAGTCGAGTTTTACTCGACATAAAATTGGGAGGAATGGAAAAATGGCAGTTAATGTAAAGGCACTTGAGACCAACCGGATGATTAGGATTCTTGCTAGGATATTAGGTGTTTACACCTTAACCCTTAGCACTGGAACCCAAATCTATTTCGAGAACGGTAAATGCACCTGTGAGGGTGTACTTTCTCCGGAGGAACAGTGGGAGTACGCAAGTGCTCTACTGATGGTTGGCTAATCCGACCAAGGAAAAGGGCTTAGTACGAAAGTATTTAAGCCCTTTTCAAAAATAATTAATTTATATTATAAATAAAAACACGACTGATTGTAAATTGTTACAATCAGTCGTGAAATGGTTAATCTCTTTCCTTTGAATTTTTCCAGAAAATTGAACAATTGTTGTTGTCAGCCCACTTAGATAATTCAGGCTCTTGTTCGTCTCTAAACTCTTCATATGATTTATCACAAATATAATCATAATCAAACGTTTTATAAACTTTTGCTTTATAAATATTGAGCAATTTTTCAACAGGATATTGTCTTGAACTATATGTGTCGAAAGCCCATCCATTATTGATATATAGAACATGTATTGTATAATCTTTTCCGTCATCTTTACCTATGGAGAACTTCTTTATAGCAGTAAATTCTATTGAGCCTTTTTTAGTACATGTTAAAAAGTATATTTTCTCTGCCAATAATTCTGAAAATCCAAACATAGCTCTTTTGAATACTTTTAAAGATGTTATTATCCCAACAGTAAAAATATGTATATTATTATTTCAACCAATTAATAATAATCAAAAAAGACTATGACTAGGGATTGTTTTACAAGAACTATAGATTTAGCAAATAATAATATTTGCTTTCTAAAAAGACAAAATTTATTTAAGGATAAAACTTAATAAAAATTAATTAATTTAAATTATAGCATAATGATTATTCTTTAGCAATAAGTTAAGGAAATATATTCTATAATTATTATAAATAAAATATTAGATAAAGAAAACTTATAAAGCACAGCAGAAAGTACTTATAAGCTTTTTTGAATTTTTATTAAGTTTTATCCTTAATAAAAATTAACATAATAATAAAACAAAAAAATTCTATTTTTTATTATTAATTTATCCATTAGTATTAGAGATAATAGGAAAGAGAAGGAGATTAAATCAAATGAGAAAATTAAGAGAAAAAGGTATAACATTAGTGGCATTAGTAGTAACAATAATAATAGTATTAATATTATCAGGAATAACTATTGCGAGCATAACAGGAAATAATGGATTACTTGTAAAAGCAAAACACGCAGTAAGTTTATGGCAAAAAGCAAGTGATGAAGAAAAGAAAGAATTAGACGATTTGGAACAATTTTTTGGTGAAAAAAACAATTCTGATAAGATACCAATATATAAATCAGATGAATTATTGAAAGTAGGAACTGGCGAAGAAATTAAGATCAATGAAAAAATGTATAAATTAGATAAAGGAAAAACATATGTACTTCAAAATGATATAGAATATAGTGGAAGCTATGACAAAATAGGAGAACAAGTAAAAAATAAAGAAATAATATTAGAAGGAAATGGAAGGAAAATAGTAGTAACAACAGAAGAAGGAATAAAAGAATATTATACAGAAAAAAGTAAATATTATATAGCAACAAATAAACAAGGTTATGTATTAAAAGGCTTGGAATTATATTATGATGGAATAGAAAATGCAGGGGAAGACATACATAGTAATGAAACAAATATATGGAAAGATCTAAGTGGAAAAGAAAGAGATGGGGCTTTAAAGAATATGTCAGTGGATTGTTGGCAAGAAAATGCTTTAAATTTTGATGGAGTAGATGATTATGTTGCGATTGGAGAAATAAATTTTGAAAATATAACTATGGAATCAGTAATCGAATTATCTTTAGATAGCAGTAATGCGCAAGATTTGATAAGTAGTGAAGAAGCTGGTGGATATTGCTTACGTTTGTTTACCGATAACAAAATTTATTTTCATAGATACTTGAATGATGGAAATGTAGCAAGAGTTATAAGTGCAGAAATTAATCAATCTAAAGGCAAATATTCACTTTCTGGAAGTTATGATTTGAGTAGTGGAACATGCAAACTAAGAGTAAATGAAGAGAGTGAACAAGATATAAAACAGGGAACTTTAAAAGTCCCAAACAATGGAACGATAATGATTTTAGGAGCAAATCCATATTGGAAAACTCAAGCTGGGGTAGGCAATTTTACTCATGGAAATAATTACTCAGTTAGAATATATAGTAGAGCTTTAGATGATGATGAGCAACTAGTAAATTATCTAAATGATAAAGAAAGATATAACTTATAAAAATAATTTTAAGTATATAAAATTTAATTAGACATTTTCAACTAAAATGAAAGAAGAAATAAGAACTATTTAAATATGAAGAATAAATAAAGGACCTACTATTTGTATCGCATAGATACAAAAAATATATTATAATATATCACAAAAAACTCTAAAAGGCAAGTATACTATTTATGACAACAATAAAAATACCAAGTCTTGATTTCTCAAATACTTGGCACTAAAATGGTGCAGATACCCGGAATCGAACCGGGACGGATTATTAGTCCGCAGGATTTTAAGTCCTGTGCGTCTACCAGTTCCGCCATATCTGCAAATATATAGACAATAATTATTATAATACCAATTTAATACTTTTGTCAACTACTTTAAAAAATTTTTTATAAAAAAGTTGTAGTCATAGTAAATTTGTGATAATATATTTTCAAAAGGCTATTAGCCTTTATATTTATTATAGGAGGTATTTTAATTTTAAGCTTTTAACCAATGATTATAATAGAAAGGACTTTATAGATATGAAACTTAGTAATGAGCAAGAACATCTTGTTTTAGATAATCAAAAACTTGTTTATTATATAATAAGCAAGTTAGGAGTAACTAAAAAAAATTCAGACTATGAAGACCTTGTTTCTATAGGCACAATAGGACTAATAAAAGCTGCTACTACTTTTAATACATCAAAGAAATTTAATTTTTCAACATATGCTATACGGTGTATAAAGAATGAAATTCTTTTGCATTATCGGAGAGCAAAAAAACATGCAAGTGATGTATCTATTAATGAACCTATTGGAAATAATAATGAAATAACTGATATTACTTTAGGAGATATCATTGCAGACACTAGTTCAGATTTTGTTGAAAAAGTAGAAAGCAAGGAAGAATTTATTAATTTATTGAATATTGCTTTAAACTCTCTAAGAGGATATAAAAGAATTGCACTACTCTATTTAATGGCAAATACTTCGCAACAAAAAATTGCCACTAAAATGAATATAAGTCAATCATATGTGTCAAAAATTGAAGAAAAGGCAATTATAGAAATTAAAGAATTTGTCAAGAAACGAGTACCATATAAGGAGGTATTTTTTATGGAAATACTAGGCGACGAATATAGAATTTCTTTCTTGTCAAGAGATGTTAATAATTTTAATAAAATTTT
>CANQLM010000070.1 GCA_947624735.1 uncultured Clostridia bacterium
TATTCCAAATAGAATTAATAAAATAATAAAAATAAAAATTATTTTTTTACTTATTTTCATTTTTGTTTCCTTTCATTTTTATTAATTCCATTATATTAAATTTTGTTTTTCTTTTCAATACACATTATTAATTTTAGTTTTATTTTTTAACGATTTTTTTATGTTATTTTGAATTTATTTTTTTAATATTAATAAATTAAAAAAAATTAAATTTATATAAATAGATAAAGCACCTATTTCATTTATAGGTGCTTTTTTATTTCTTTTATCTTATTTTTTTCCGAAAATTTCTTACGAAATTTTCCTAATATTTTATTACGCGTTATTAACATAACGCGTTTTTTGTTTCTAATTTCCCACGAAATTAGAAAGTCGTACTCAAGCGCACGCAGTAGTTGCTGCGGACGGAGTAGCCGTTAATAAAGCCAGTGCTAAAGCGCGTGCAATAAGCGTCGTAGACACTCATTATCGAGGACGACCAGTACCAAAGCTGTAAATTATGTCTACTATAATTTTTCGAGAATTTCGTCCATATCATATCTCCAAATGCCGACCATTCTGCCCTTGAAGGAACAAACCATTCTAATCCATATTTGCTTAAATTATTTCCTTCTTTTATTATTCCCCACATGTCTTTAAGGTCTTGAATTCCATAGCTTCCTTCTGCTCCATTTAGATTCCAATTTGCTATCATATCCTCCGTATTCGCTTTTCCTTTTGGTTCTTCTTTTCCAAATTCTATATCTGTTTTATCTTCTAGCTTATTTAGGTTTCCAGAAGCATTTTTGTACCAATAATAAGTCTCAGACCCTACATCTTCCAATGCCATTACATAAAATCTATTTGCTCCATTTGCTCCTTTTTTTGCTGATATTATCTCTAATTCCTCATTTCCAAATTTATCACTTGTTACCTTATCTCCTATTACATAGCTTTTTAATGGTTTTGTTTCTTTTGAATATGAATATTTACCATATCCATTGTTTCCCCATTCTCCACTTCCATCTGTTGCTAAGTCTGCATAGATTATTCCTTCTGCTGTTGTTATATCTCCATCTAAGTCAGCATATTTTCCTACATAACTTTTATCATTATCTATTGCTGGTCTTAAGTCTTCACCACTTAATTCTGCTATGGTTTTATCTAAGTTATTTAATATTTCTGTCTCATTTCCTGAGGCATTTTCGTATCTTTTTGCCGTTCCTTTTGCTCTTTGGAATAATCCATTTTCTGATAATGCTATATTTAGTGTTACCCCTGCTAGTATTAATAGTATTATTATTGTTACTACTAAGGCTACTAATGTTATTCCTCGTTCTTTTAAATTCCTTCTTTTGATTTCTTCTTTTTTCATTTTTTCTTTTTTATCTCCCTTCATTTGTTTTTTTTTGTATAAATTTTATTTATACTTTTTCCTCCTTTTTCTTTTAGTATTTCCTTTATTTTTGCTATTATTCTTTTGTTTTTTCATTTTTATTTTAGCAATTATAAAGCAATAAGTCAATATTGTTTACGTTATCATTTCTTATTTGTTATGTTAATTTTATTAATGTTAAAACTTAATAAAAAAGCAATAAATCTTATAACTAGCTTAATTTAAGCTGAATTATAAGATTTATTGTTTTTATTTTTTTACAAAAATGTAATATAATTTTTTATTAAAATTATTGTTAAAGTACTTATATTATGATATATTTTAAATATCTTAATTTTTATTAAGTTTTAACCTTAATTAAATTTTTGTCATTTCAACAATTATTTAACTATTTTTAATATAGTCCGCCTACTGGTGGTTCTGGTTCATGTCCGCAGTCACATTTCTTTTCTGGTATTTCGCAAACTATTGCTTCTGTTGTTAATATCATTGATGCAACTGATTCAGCATTTTGAAGTGCACTTCTTGATACTTTAGTTGGGTCTACAATTCCTGCTTTTTTCATATCAACATATTTTTCTTCTTTTGCATCAAATCCTATGCCTTCTTTTTCTTTCTTTACATTTTCCAATATAACTGCTGGTTCTAAACCTGCATTTATAGCAATTTGTCTAACTGGTTCTTCTAATGCTCTTAATATAATTTTTCCACCGATTTTTTCATCTCCAGATAGTTTATTTACTTCTTGCTCTAATTTAGGAATTATATTGATATATGCTGTTCCTCCACCTGCTACAATTCCTTCTTCAACTGCTGCTCTTGTTGCTGAAAGTGCATCTTCTATACGAAGTTTTTTATCTTTCATTTCAACTTCTGTTGCTGCACCTACACCAATTACTGCAACTCCACCTGCTATTTTAGCTAATCTTTCTTGTAATCCTTCTTTTTCGTATTCGCTCTTTTCGTCTGCAATTTGTGCTTTAAGTTGACCTACTCTATCTGCAATTTGTTGTTTATCTCCTGCTCCATCTACTATGATTGTTTTATCTTTTTCTATTTTTACTTGTTTTGCTCTACCTAATTGTTCTACTTTTGTATCTTTTAATTCTAGTCCTAAATCTGATGTAATAACTTCCCCACCTGTTAGTATTGCAATATCTTGAAGCATTGCTTTTCTCTTATCACCATAACCTGGTGCTTTAACTGCAACAACATTTAGTACTCCTCTTAATTTATTTAAAATAAGTGTTGATAATGCTTCACCTTCTATATCATCGCATATAATAACTAATTTTCCTGAACTTTGCATTAATGTTTCTAGTAATGGAAGTATTTCTTGTATGTTTTCAATTTTTTTATCTGTAATTAATATATATGGATTATCCATATCTGCTGTCATTTTTTCTGTATCTGTTACCATATATGGAGAAACATATCCTTTATCAAATTGCATACCTTCAACTACATTTAGCTCTGTATTTGATGTTTTTGATTCTTCTATTGTGATTACTCCATTTGTTGATACTTTTTCCATTGCATCAGCAATTAAGTTTCCTATTTCTTCGTTGTTTGCTGAAATGCTTGCAACTCTTGCAATATCTTCTTTTCCATTAACTGGAACACTAACTTCTTTTAATGCTTCTACTGCTTTTTCTAAGGTTTTATCCATTCCTCTTTTTAAAGCCATTGGGTCTGTTCCTGCTGCAACATTTTTAACACCTTCTTTTACCATACTTTGTGCTAAAACTGTTGCTGTTGTAGTTCCATCTCCTGCAACATCGTTAGTTTTTTCTGATACTTGTCTTACAAGTTGTGCACCCATATTTTCAAACTTATCTGGAAGTTCAATATCTTTTGCTATTGTAACACCATCATTAGTAATTAGTGGTGCACCAAAATTTTTACCAAGTACAACATTTCTTCCTTTTGGTCCTAATGTAACCTTAACTGTGTCTGCTAATTTATTAACTCCATTTAATAATCTTCTTCTAGCATTTTCGCTATATTCAATATCTTTAGCCATAATTTTATCTCCTCCTTAAAATTTACTTATTTAGTATTGTTCATTATAAAATAAGCATATATAATTATTATTCAGCAATTGCTAATATATCTTCTTGCTTTACAATTACGTAGTCTTCTCCTTCATATTTTACTTCTGTTCCTGAATATTTATTTAAAACTACTTTATCTCCTTTTTTTACATACATTTCTGTTAATTTTCCGTCAATCATCTCCCCTGGTCCTACTGCAACTACTTCTGCTATTTGTGGTTTTTCTTTACTTCCACTTGAAAGAATTATTCCACTTTTTGTAGTTTCTTCAGCTTCAGTCATTTTTACAATTACTCTGTCACTTAATGGTTTTAACATATATAAATTCCTCCTTTTTGACTTCAAAAATAGTTTAAAGCCCTATTTATAATTATATGTTGTTTATTTTTATTTAGCACTTGCTCTTGTTGACTGCTAATAATTTATATCTTTTTTTAGCAATTGTCAATAGAGATTGCTAATTTTCACAAAATTTTCACAAAGAAAAAAGACAAATATTAATTTGCCTTTTTACATTCTCTTATTTAGACATTTTTTGCCTTGCTTTTTTTACAAATTCTACAAACAATGGATGTGGTCTATCTGGTCTTGATTTAAATTCTGGATGGAATTGTCCTGCTACAAAAAATGTATGATTTTTTAATTCTACCATTTCTACTAATTTATCATCTGGAGAAGTTCCTACTATTTTTAATCCTGCTTGCTCAATTTGTGTTCTATAATTGTTATTAAATTCAAATCTATGTCTATGCCTTTCTGAAATATTTTTCTTTCCATATATTTTTCTTGCATAGCTTCCATCTTTTAACACGCAAGGATAGGCTCCTAATCTCATAGTTCCGCCTTTTTGCCTTACAACTTTTTGGTCAAGCATTATATGTATTACAGGATTTTTGCAGTTTTCATCAAATTCTTCTGAGTTTACGTCTTTTAATTTTAAAACATTACGAGCAAATTCTATAACAGCCATTTGCATTCCTAGACATATTCCTAAGAAAGGAATGTTATTTTCTCTCGCATATTTTATTGCACTTATCATTCCTTCTATGCCTCTTGAGCCAAATCCACCGGGAACTATTATTCCGTCTATTCCTTTTAAAACTTTTTTTGCATTTTTATTATCAACTGTTTCACTATCTATATATGAAATACTAACTTTTACACCATTAGCTAAAGCTCCATGTTTTAAACTTTCTGCAATTGAAAGGTATGAGTCTTCTAGCCTTGTATATTTTCCAACTATCGCAATATTTACTGTCTTTTTATTTTTTGCTTTTGCAATATTTTGAACCATCTTTTCCCATTTTTCATTTTTAGGTTTTGTATTTTTTAATTCTAATTTTTCACATACTGCATTAGCTAGTCCATTTTTTTCAAGCATAAGAGGGATTTCATAAAGGTCATTTACTGTTGTATTTTCTATAACATTTTCCTTTTTCACATTACAAAATAGAGCAATTTTATCTTTCATATTTGAAGGTATTGTTGTGTCTGCTCTTGCTACTAAAATGTCTGCTTTGATTCCAAGAGATTGTAATTCTTTTACTGAATGTTGAGTTGGCTTAGATTTTAACTCATTTGAGCCACTTATAAAAGGTAGCAAAGTAACGTGTATGTAACAACATCTATTATCTTTATTTTCTAAGCCAATTTGTCTAATTGCTTCAAGCATTGGTTGAGATTCTATGTCTCCAACTGTACCACCTATTTCAGTTATTACTACGTCTATTCCCATTTTTTCAAATTGATATATTTTTTCTTTAATTGCATCTGTGATGTGTGGGATTACTTGAACTGTTTTTCCTAGGTAGTCTCCTCTTCTTTCTTTTTCGATTACTTTCTTATATATTTTTCCACTAGTAATACTTGAGTTTGCACTTAAATTTTCGTCTGTAAATCTCTCATAGTGACCTAAGTCTAAATCAGTTTCTGCTCCATCTTCGGTTACAAATACTTCACCATGTTCATATGGGCTCATTGTTCCCGGGTCTACATTAATATAAGGGTCAAGTTTTTGATTGGCAACTTTATAGCCTCTATTCTTTAGTAATCTTCCTAAGGATGCTGCAGTTATTCCTTTACCTAAGCCTGATACTACTCCTCCAGTTACAAATATGAATTTTGTTTCCATAGTTCTTGTTTTCCTTTCTCTTTATTTTTACACTTATAAAAAACAAAAAAGAGACTAAAAAAAGCGTTTTTTTTTTTAATCTCTAAAATTAAGAAAATACATTTTTAGTCTCTACGTCTTTCGTTTAAATTTGATTTAATTGTATCATTTATGTTTTTTTTATACAAGAGTTTTTGTAAGAATTTTTTAAATAAATAAAAAAGAAAAGGAGTGATGCTTAAACATCACTCTTCCATACAATTATAATCATTCATACCAAATGAATATATGAAACTTATTAAGTTATATATATAAACGTTTTGATAACGATTTGATTCTAATTATTCCTCAGAAACTGGAGCACTTTCTTTTGCTTCAGGTTCAGGTGTATTATTGTATACTTCTAGTATAGCTTTTTGAATTTTCTCTCTAGTAGCAGGATTAATTGGATGAGCTATATCCTTATGTTCTCCTGTACTTTTGATTTTCTTGCTAGGCATAGCAATAAATAATACTCCTTCAGGATTTTCGATAACTTTGATTTCATGAAC
>CANQLM010000071.1 GCA_947624735.1 uncultured Clostridia bacterium
AAGAAACAGTTTCAATTACACCTGATGCAGAATTTACTTCAATATCTTCAGTAGGACATAACGAATCAGATGTAGAAATAAAACCAGAGGATAGCTTAGAAGACATTATAATTGAGCCAACAAACGATAAACCAGAAGAAGACGATAAAAATAATACAACAGATGAACCAAGTGTAGACAAAAACAATACAACTACAGAGCAACCTGAGCAAGACAAAAATAATACAACACAAGAAAAGGACAATACTTTAGGAGATACAACAGGAAAAGATGAACCTTCAACACCAAAAACAGGAGACATTAGAATTGAAGCATTTGTAGCCTTAATGATAATATCAATATTAGGTATTGTAGTATCAATAAAAATAAAAAATAGTAGAAAATAATACTATGAAAGAAAAGTAAAATACTAATGTAGAAATACATTGTATTTTACTTTTTTTGTCAAAAAATGTATTGACTTTTTATCGTTTAGTTTGATATATTATTAATAAGTTGTTTGTATCCTTCTTGAGTTGGGTGCATAAATTAGTAGTTTTACTATTTTTTGCTATTCAACTATTAATTTATGCACCTAACTTTCTACATGATTGTTGGTGCAAATATACAAAAGAAGGAGGAAAACACCGTGCATAATACTATTTTATTATGGTTGGTTGGTGTTGGAATTTTTGTTCGGAGGGCTAAGTGTTTTGATAATTATTTGTTCAAAATGCAAATATTCTATCAAATATGAGTCTGCTAAACGAAAATTTGAGATTTACCCAAATGGTAAATCTCAAACCTCTAACAAACAACGTTTTGAATAAGGGCTTCGGTCCTTATTCTCTTTTTATGTTATCAATAATGAATAATTAAGTCAATTACATTAATATTTTGTTTTTGTTATATTATTGTAACATTTATATAAATATTATATACAAATTAATATCGAAAATCAATAGTTTTTTTACTTTAATTTTTGTATATAAATTGCAATATTAAGTGTCCGCTTTTTTGTACAATGTTGTGATTTTATATTTTTTATACTTGTAATGATGATTTATAGCCAAACATATGCCTTAAAAGATTATTTATCCAGTCTTCTATCCATTGTATATATTCTTCTGATATTTTTGTTATATTTGTTCCCTTGGGTATAAATCTTCTTATTAGTCTATTATTATTCTCATTACTCCCTCGCTCTCCTGAACGATATGGGTGTGCATAATACACTTGGGTCCTTGGTTTGCTTCTTCTTCTATCATATGATTTTTCTAAGCTCTCCCAATTTCTAAACTCTGTTCCATTATCAAATGTTATTGTTTTAAATTTATTTCTAAAATCTTTTCCATATCTTTTCTCTAGTTTATCTAACCCTTTTGCTACACTTTTCGCCTCTTTATTTGGCAATTTTATTATTATTTCCTCTCTCTTTTTTCTTTCTGTTAATGTAAATAATACTGACCCTCTTCCTTTTTCTCCTATTACTAAATCTCCTTCCCAATGCCCATACTCGCTTCTTTCATTTGCTTCTTGTGGTCTAAAATCTATACTCTTTTCTGCTGGCACTTTATTACAATGTATTTTTTCTTTATTTTTTTCTCTATACTCTTTGCTGTATATCATATCTTTTTCTGTTATTTCAAATATTCCTCCTTTATGAATACAATTTCTTATTGTTTTCGCACATATTCTTGTTTTAAATTTTAATCCATATTCTTTTATTTGCGTTAACAATATTTCTGGTGACTTTTTTTCTTCTCTTATTCCTTTTTCTATATATTCCTTTAATTTATAATCATTTCCTAGTTTTAACTGTGGTCCTTTTCCTGTTTTATTGTATTCATATTTATTTTGGGCTATTTCTGCACTATATACATATATTATTTCCCAATCTGCTGTAAGATTATCTATTATTCCTCGTTTTATTTCTCTTCTTATTGTTCTTTCACTTTTGTTTAACAAATGCGCTATTTCTACTTTACTCTTATGTTCTATGTTGTATCATCTTTCTATTTGTGTTCTTTCTGTATAATTTACGTGTGTATATTTCTTTTTACTTTTATTTGTGTTATAATTTATTTGACACATATTATTACCTCCAATGTAAGTTTCGTTCACTAACATTGTATCATAAAGTAATAATGTGTGTCTTTTATTTTTCAAAACCGGTCACTTAATTTTACCATTTATACTTTAATTTTTGTAAAAAAATTAAAACTTTCAAACTAAAATCTTTACTAAAAAATAAAATTATAATATAATAATTTATGTAAAGGAGGTTGTATGGAAGATATATCTGTAAATGTAGGAGAACATTTATTAAATTTTAGAGTATCTGCATTGTTTAGAAAAGGAAATAAAATTCTAACACATCATACAATAGGAGAAAGCCATTATACTTTACCCGGAGGTAGAGTTAAAGAAGGAGAGACAACAGAGCAAGCACTAATAAGAGAAATGGGAGAAGAAATGGGTAAACATATAAAAATTGTGAAACTAGTTTCTTTTATGGAAAATTTATTTACATTCGATGATAAAAAATATCATGAATTATTAGTTACATACGAAGCAGAATTTGAAGATAAAGAAACTTATAATAAAGAAAAAATGCAATCAATAGAAAAAGACAAAAAATTAGAATTTACGTGGATAGATATAAATGAATTAGAAAAATTAGACTTTAGACCTAATGTTTTAATTAAAGTTATAAAACAAAATGATGGAAAATTTAATCATATTATAAATGTTGAACAAAAATAAAAGGAGGCCCCTATGGTAAACTTTAACGTAAATTCTAACAATAGCATACAATTAATAGGAAGTAAAAAAATTTATATAGACCCTTATGAATTAAATGAAGAGTTGCATGACGCAGATTATATATTTTGTACGCACTCACACTTTGACCATTTTTCGCCTCAAGATATAATGAAAATCTTAAAAGACGATACAAAGATTATAACAGTAGAAACATCAAAAGAAGATGCGAAACAATTAGTTAAAGAAGAAAACATTTTGATAGTAAAACCAAATCAAAAATACAAAATAGATAATCTAGAATTTTCCACAACTTATGCGTATAATGTGAATAAACCATTCCATCCAAAGGCAAATGAATGGGTTGGCTTTGTAATCATTTTAGATGGAGAAAAATTTTTCATAGCAGGTGATACGGACAATATAAGTGAACTTTATGAACTAGAAGCAGATGTAGCGTTCTTGCCTATTGGTGGAACATATACAATGAATTATAAAGAAGCGGTAAATCTTGCCGAAAATTTAAATGTAAAAACAATTATACCAACACATTATGGAAGTGTAGCTGGTTCAAAAGAGGATGGCAAACATTTCAAAGAATTAATAAAAGATAAAAAAGTAATAGAAATGTTATTTAAATAAAACTCTAATTCGTAAAATCTATTAATAAATATCCGATTTCTTAATACTATTAATTATAAAGTTTTGCTTTATAATTAAAATTAGGAGAAAGGATGGATTTTATGATAAACAAGATTAATTTGCCATATAAGTTAGATGCATTAGAACCATATTATAGCAAAGAAACGCTAGACATTCATTATAATACTTTATATGCGGGATATGTAAAAAACACAAATGACACATTAGAAAAATTAGAATTAGCAAGAATTAATAATGATTTTACAAATATAAAATGTTTAGAAAAAAATTTAAGTTTTTTTGGTTCAGGAGTAATTTTACACGAATTATTTTTTCTAAATATGATATTATATGTTCCAAGCAGTCCAAGTAAAAGTCTAATGGAGCAAATAGAAAAAGATTTTGGAAATTTTATTAATTTTAAAAATCAATTTACACAAAGTAGTATTAATGTAGAAGCATCAGGTTGGAATTTGCTAGTGTGGGTGCCAAACTTTAAAAAGTTAGAAATTTTACAATGCGAAAAACATCAAAATTTAACTCTGTGGGGTTGCATACCACTTCTCGTATTAGATATGTGGGAACATTCATACTTTCTACAATATAAAGCGAATAGACAAGAATACATAAATGCATTTTGGAATATAGTTAATTGGAATGAAGTAAATAAAAGATGGGATGAAATATGTCCAACATTTAAAGTATAAGAAGGAGCAATTAATGTACTACACATATATGATTAGATGTAAAGATAATTCAATATATACAGGAATGACAAGTGATTTAGAAAGAAGAGTAAAGGAACATATAGAAAAGGATAAAAAATGTGCTAAATACACTAGTACACATACTGCTACAAAGCTAGAAAGAGCGTGGATTTCAGAAGATAGAATTTATGCTTCTAAATTGGAATATTGGATAAAAAAATTAAGCAAAAAAGAAAAAGAAGAACTAATTAAAAATCCAAGAAAAATAAATAGCTTATTAAAAGAAAAAGTTGAAACAAATAAATATAAACTTATAAAATCAAAATAAATCTCTATGGATATTTATTATAATAAAAAAATATAGCAAAATCTCTGCAACATTGCAGAGATTTTTTTAAACTATACTACCACCATTAACGTGTATAATTTGACCAGTAACATATCTAGAATCATCTGATGCTAAATATAGATAAGCAGGAGCAAGTTCAAAAGGTTGACCTGCTCTTTTTAATGGAACATCAGAGCCAAATACCTCAACTTGTTCAACAGAGAAAGAAGAAGGAATAAGAGGTGTCCAAATTGGACCGAGGTGCAACAGCATTTACACGAATTTTCTTATCAGCAAGAGAAAGTGAAAGAGACTTAGTAAAAACAGTAATAGCACCTTTAGTAGCAGAATAGTCAATTAAATCTTTTTTACCTTCAAATGCAGTAATAGAGGTAGTATTAATAATGCTAGCATTTTCTTTTAAATGAGGTAGAACAGCTTTAGTTAGGTAAAAAAATGTATAAATATTTGTTTCAAAAGTATCCTTTAGTTGATTATTAGAAATATCTAAAATACTATCTTGAGGAAATTGAACTCCACAATTGTTGATTAAAATATCAATTTTTCCAAAAGTATTCATAGTTTTATCAACTATATATTTTGAAAGTCCGGGGTCTCTTAAATCACCAGAAAATAAAAGGCATTTACGACCTAAATTTTCAACAATTTTTTTAGTTTCATTTGCATCTTCGTGTTCATTAAAATAACTAATTACAATATTAGCACCTTCTTTTGCAAAAAGAACACTTATAGCTCTTCCAATACCACTATCGCCACCAGAAATAATTACGACTTTATCTTTAAGTTTACCACTAGGAGTCCAGTTGGGATTATCAAAAATTGGAAGAGGTTTTATCTTATATTCCATACCGGGTTGAACATCTTGATGTTGCTTAGGAAATGTAATAGGAATTTTTGTAGTCTCTGTTCTGAATCCTAGATAAGGAATTTCTGGATAATTTTGATTAATACAAATCGCCTCCTTTTTCATTTTATAAATATATTATTTACAATGGAAAATATTACTTAAGATAAAATTTAAGTCTATCACATAAAAATAGTGTCGAAAAATGAATTTCAGAATAAAATATATTAGAGAGAAAAAAATCTCTTAAAAAAGGAGCAGTAACAATGTTTAAAAGAAACAATAATTGTGTATTAATACTTGCAATAGCAGCTGTATTAGGAATAATAGTAGGAGTAGTAGCTTTTAATGTAGCAATTCCTGGAATAATAATCGCTATAGGTGTTGCATTAGCTTTTACTGCTTTAATATTATTACTTTTAACTGGTATAGTTGTAAAAGGAAAAAATAATAATAATGAATGCCTATGTAATTATACTAGATGCTTAAGTCTTGGAATAGTTGGAACAATTATAACAGGAGTAATAGCTTTATCTATAACGATAGTAACTGGATATGATAAATAAAATAATGTGTATTGATTTTATTACAATATAGCTTTGGAAAAATAATTATGAAAAGGTGAAAGAAATTTATTAATGAAAAAACTTAATAAAAATTAAGATATTTTAAATATATCATAATGTAGATACTTTAACAATAATTTTC
>CANQLM010000072.1 GCA_947624735.1 uncultured Clostridia bacterium
GTTGACCTTTTTTTGTTTTAAAAATTTTTAAAAAATTTTCTATTTTTCTATTGACTTTTCATAGTTGGTCTCCTATGGTGCGATTCATTTATTTTTTTGCGATTAAGGAGGTTATTTGCAAAAAATTTTCCTCCCCCTTTAGCTCGAAAAAATAATTCGATTAATCAACTGTATATACATAGTAACATACATTTTTCAAAAAGTATACTATTAAAATAAATTTTTTTGTGTCATTTTATAAAAGAAATGATATAATATTTAAAAATATTATTATAAAGGAATTAAAAGAAAATGAAAAAATATGTTGTTGTATTCTTATTTACAAAAGATTATAAAAAAGTACTAATGATTAAAAGAAGTAAGCCACCTTATAAAGACTGTTGGAATGGAATTGGTGGAAAAATAGAAGAAAATGAAACTGAAATACAAGCTGCAATAAGAGAATGCCACGAGGAAACAGGAATAAAATTAAATAATCCAAAATTATTTATAACATATATTTATCCTGAAACAAATGAAATGAATAAGGGAACAAACTTAAGTGTTTTATATGATTTTGTAGATGAGGTTTCTGCAAAGTCAAATTATGAAGGAATATATGAATGGAAAGATATTTCATTTGCTTTAGATTTTAATAATAAAGAGTTAGCAGGACTTGCTAATATAAGCCAATTTGTAAAAGAAATTTTTGATATTGAAGGAATTAAAAAATTTTATGAATAAGGGGATTTCAAATGAATAAGAATGTAACTATTGTTTTAGATGGTCAAGCTGGAAGTTGTGGAAAAGGAAAAATTTGTGGATATATTGCACAAAAAGATAATATACAAATATCAACTAACAATTGGTCTTCAAATGCAGGACATACTTATGTTACAAACAATGAAGAAAAAATTGTTGTTAGTCATTTACCTATGGCTATGTTAAATAGTAATACTAAACTATGCCTTAATGCAGGTAGCATTATTACTCCTGAAATATTAGAAAATGAATTAATAAAATATAAAAGCATTATTGGTAACAGAAAAATTTATATTCACCCTAGAGCAATGATTATTAAGGAAAAACATAGAGAACAGGAAAAACAATATATAAAAAGTGGCTCAACTTTTAAAGGTTGTGGAGCAGCATTAGCAGAAAAGGTTATGCGATTACCAGAAGTAGAGTTAATAGAAAATTTCTATAATAATTTTTCAGATTATGCAAAAAGTAAAATAGAAATTACAGATACATCTATCATTTTAAATGAAACTCAAAAATCAATATTAGTAGAAGGTGCACAAGGTACAGATTTAGATATAAATTATGGACTTACTTACCCTAATGTTACGAGTAGACAATGCAGTAGCAGTCAATTAATTGCAGATGCAGGTATTTCTCCTTTTAAAGTAAAAGATATTATTATGGTTATAAGACCATATCCTATACGAATTAGTAATAAAACTAATCTTGGTTTTGATATATATAGTGGCGATTATGCTGGAAGTAAAGAAATTACTTGGGAAGAAGTAAGAAAAAGATGTGGTTCAGATAAAGATTTACAAGAATATACCACTGTTACAAAAAAAGTAAGAAGAGTATTTGAAATGAATTGGGAAAGATTAAAATATAATGTAATGATAAATAATCCGACTCAAATTGTTTTAAATTTTGCACAATATATAGACTGGAAAGTTTATAGATGTAATAGTTATAATAATTTATCAGATAAAGTAAAAGATTTTATTTATAAAATCGAAAAAATTACCAATATACCAGTTACAATAATAGGCACAGGTGAAAGAAACTGTGATATTATTGATTTGCGAAAAAGTTTGAATAAATAAAATTATACAAAGTTATTTTATAAAAGTCAAATAAAATTAAAAATTTTTCTATTTTGAAAGTAAATTGTAAAATAACAATAAAATAAAAGGTAGATAACAGCTATAGTGCTATTTTCTATCTTTCATTATATTTCAATATTTTTAGTCACTTTGGCTTTGCCATAAGTCCTCCCTATGAGTTTTGACCAATGATGCAAAACTAGTGGGGATAATGTAATACATACTGAAAATAACACAAAAAAGGACCATTACGTCGTTGGAGCAGGTAGCGAGAATCGAACTCGCGCGACCAGGTCGGAAGCATGGCATTCTACCACTAAATTATACCTGCGTATTTTACTGGCTTAAATCAGCCAGATTTTTATTTAAAATTTATTCAATACTATCAATAAAGCTTTGGTCAACACTATCTGCTTCTTCTTGTGTAATATATTTTTCTTTAACCATAGCATCTAAAACTTGTCTTTGTCTTTGTTTACAAAGTTCTTTATTGACTGTTGGTGCATATACACTTGGAGCATTTGGAACACCTGCAAGCATACTATATTCTGCTAATGTCATATCTTTAGGTTCTTTCTTTAAATATCCATTGCACGCTTCCTTTATACCATAATAACCATTTCCAAAATATATGGTGTTTACATATATTTCAAGTATATCGATCTTTTCAAATTGTTTTTCTAGGTCAATAGCAGTAAATACTTCTGCTCCCTTCCTTTTTATTACATTATCCTCTTCTATAAAATAAATATTTTTTGCTACTTGTTGAGTTATTGTGCTTCCACCTTCCCTCAATTCTCTACTTTTTAAATTTGAAACAACTGCCCTTAAAATTCCTATTAAGTCAACTGGTCCATGATTATAAAATCTTCTGTCTTCTATTGCAATAACTGCATCTAAATATTGTTTTGGCAAATCTTCTTTCTTTGTAAAAGTATAATCATTTCTTATTTCAGTAATTCTTGATTGAAGTGGAACTTTATCTATTGTTTCTTTATAATAATTATATCCATAAAATGAAACGCCAACTCCAGCTATTATAATAATTATGAGAAACCAAAAAATAATTTTTCTAATTAATTTCATATAATACTCCTACTTTTAAAATTCTTCTATTTTAACATATAATTTTTCTTGTTCTCCATATTTCTTTTCTACTAATAATTTGCTTACTTGATTATCATCTTTAAAAACAAATTTATTTAAGGCGTCTAATACTGATTTTGCTATGTTATCAATGTCTGGTTTCTTTGTTGGGCTAATCATTCCTTTAAGCATTTGCTCTTCTTTTTTATTGCTAGTATTCTTTGGTATTTTCATATAGGCTATAATTTCAACTGATATTCTATTTTCTAAAATAGTATGGTTAGGATATTTTATCATAAAATACTGTTGTATAAGCTTTTCATATTCTTTTGTTTTATTGGGTGTATATATCATATTAGTATATGTATTAACTCTTGGTCTTTCTTTTCCTACTATATCACCTATTACTTCAAATTCATAAGTCATATGATTTACTCCTTTAGTTATATATAGATTATCATAATAAGCTTTATATATCAAGAAAAAGGTGCTAAATTTTTATTTTTCTTAAAATTTAGCACCTTTTTCATTTTTAGATTACTCTATTCAGAGCATCCTTTCCGCCAAAAATACATGGCTTTTTACATTTCCAGCCTGGGAACGTGCAACGAGCTCCTTTAGAATAAGGAAGTAGATAATCATACAAATCTTTTTCATCTTTAACTGCATCTACATATTTTTGCATAGTTTTGTGAGTCTGTTCCATAATTTCTAGTTGAGCTTCACCACAAAGTCGTTCTGTACATTTCAAAACAAAATTTTCAATTGTACCTCTTTCATTTACTTGCACTAACATTCCTTGTGGAATGTACTTTTCCAAAGAAGAAATGTCTCTAAGCCATTCAGTTTCTAGTTCTGTTCCTCTTATGATTGGTGGAACAAAATATTGTGGTTTATTAAGTAATTTCATCTCATAAGATAGTGTTCTGTGCCTTTGAGCTTGAGCAAGTTGTGCAAAGCTAGCTAAATAGCTTGTGCAGTAATTTTCTCCGAATTCCTCTTTTCTATCTCTTTTTGCAAATAGTGAAAAACTTCTGCCTTTTATTCTAGAGTTTAAACCTTCAACCTTCAAATCAGGCATAGCCTTTAAGAAGTCTTTTAATACTTCTTTTAGCTTGATAGAAAATGGTGTATCTTCCTCCTTTTCGATGTAATCTTCTGCCCATGCTATGATGTAGTTTAATTGTCCAAAGTTTACAGTATATTCCATTATTGTTGCAGGAGTAAATACACTTATAAGATATCTTGCATTTTCTTGTGCTAACTTTCTTACCTTTTTTTCATCATAGCTAGGATATCTTTTGGAAATTTGCTCTATGTACAAGGTAATCCACTTCTCATACAAAGCTTTTTCCTCAGGTGATGGTTCCATTTTTGTATATCTAGCTGACTTTTCTGATGTGTTGTAAATCTTCTCGTTGTTTAAAATCATTGCTAAGATTTTAGGAATTCCCTCAAGACTAAGGTTGTATGTCGGATGTCCAAATACGCTATGATGTCCTGATTCCACATTGCCTTTTGCCCTTCTTACAGTTTTTTCTTCTGGTTCACTGAACAGGGTTTCCAATGTGTCTGGTAAATAGCAGATTCCTGCAGATTTTCCAGAAAAGTTTACTGCTTCCTCTTTAGGCAAAACATACCCTACCTTCGTAGACGCGATTACTTCGATTTTCATTGTGTTGCATCTCCTTTTCATATAATTTTTTTACAGCTCTTGCATGCATATTATATCAGTAATAGTTACAAATTTCTACATTTTTTTGTAAAAAGTTACTTTTTATTATAAATATTTATATATAAAACTAATTAAAAACTTGTACAATTCAAATGATTGAAAAGTACAAGTTTTTAAAATTGGTGGGCAGAGATGGATTCGAACCATCGTACTCGTATGAGAACAGATTTCTTACTACTATAGTTTTCACTACCATATAAATGTTTGTAGTCTGGACTTTCTCTTTATCTCTATAAAAGATACCGGGTATAAAGTCTCTACACTTAGAAAATAAATTTCCTAGCTCGGGATTATCATCAGCCGTACTGTTAAGATTTCCCCGAATTAGCCTGGTTTTCATCAAATAATTACTTATTTGAGCTGCAATTTTAGGTTTTTATTAAACCAAAGACCACAGTCTGCCGCCTTTAGCCACTCGGCCATCTGCCCATATTAAATTATAAATAATAAAATGGTGCGCCTTCAAGGATTCGAACCTTGGACCCACCGGTTATGAGCCGGTTGCTCTGACCAACTGAGCTAAAGGCGCATTTGTTTTGCATGAATTTAATTGTACAATATTTTTTTATATATGTCAAGCAAATTTTCTAATAATCTTTAAAATTTGATAAATTTGCAGAATTGCATTTACCTTTTCACTTAACCAAAATTGAATAAATAATATTTTTAAATAAAATTTAAAGATATGACTTACATATTATTACATAAGTCATATCTATTATATTTATTTATAAAATTGACTTAGTTGTTATTAGCATTAGGATTTCCTTCAGGTAATCCTTCTGGTAATTGTAATACGATTCTAATCTTCATTACATATTTGATTGCTCTGACAAACTTACTATTTTTAAATCTGTTCCATAAGCTAGATTTAACTTCTGTTCTAGTTTCTGCATAGTAGTCTTCATATGCTTTTGTAGAGCTTTGTGCAGTATCAGGAACTTCTTTAATAACAGTTGTATTTTGAACTTTAGGTGTTTCAACCTTTTTAGCAACTTGTTGAACTTGAGTTTGAGCAACATTTTCAACTGGTTGAACTACTGTTGGTTTTACTTCTTCAGCAACAGGTGTAGGTATTAATTTTAATGCATCTGCTATTTCAATTCCTATATAACTTAATGCTTTTGACCTATCCTCTACTCTTTCCATATCAATTTCAATATGTAGATTTGACTCTAAATTTGAAATTCTTGAATTTATTAATTTAACAGC
>CANQLM010000073.1 GCA_947624735.1 uncultured Clostridia bacterium
TTTTTATTAAGTTTTTTCATTAATAAAATAAACATAACAAACAAGAAATGATAACGTAAAGCATATTGACTTAATACTTTAATATTGCTAAAATAAAAATGGAGAACAAAAGAATACTAGTCATAAATTAAGGAAATACTAAAAAGAATAAAAATGAATTAAAGAACAAAGGAAGGGATAAAAAATGAAAAAAGAAAAAACAAAAAGAAATTTAAAAGAAAAAGGAATAACATTAGTAGCATTAGTAGTAACAGTAATAATACTATTAATATTAGCAGGAGTAACAATAAATATAGCATTATCAGAAAATGGATTATTTCATAGAGCAAAAAATGCAGCAGATAGATATAAGGTAGCCCAGACAAATGAACAAGACTTATTAACAAATCTAGATAAAGAATTAGATGAATATACACAAAAACCATTAGTGACAACAGTAACAGATACAGCTCATACTGATAATAAAAAAGTGCAAGATAGCTTAGGAAATCCATTAGTAATACCAAGTGGATTTAAATACGTAGAAGGAACAAATGTAGAAGACGGAATAGTAATAGAAGATAAAGATGGAAACCAATTTGTATGGATACCAGTAAGTAATATAAATGGAAATAATGACGGAAAAGGAACAGGGCTAATCAAAACAACAGATAAAGGAAATGTAGAAATAACACTAGGAAGATATACATTTAAAAGAGAAAAAAATGAATCAGATGAGTATGTAGACGGGACACCAGAATTAGTACAAAGAGGATCACAAAGAGAAAGTGATGATTCTGATTTTGTAATTAAATCTTTTTATAGAGAAAATACAAATTTAGTAAGAGAAAATGGGGGAAAAGGAACAGAATATTTAGATGAATTTGTAAAAAGTGTAGAGAATAATCATGGGTATTACTTAGCAAGGTATGAAGCAGGAAAAGGAACTGATAATAAGCCGGTATCAAAAACAGGGGAAGTATGGAAAAATACAACGCAGTCAGTAGCTTTAGAAGCAGCGCAAAGAATGTATGTTGAAAATGAAAATTATAAAAGTGATTTAGTAAATAGTTATGCATGGGATACAGCAATAGTATTTATAGAGAAAATGGAAGATGCTAATTATGCAAATCAGGGAAGAGGAGAGAATACTAGTCTAAAGAATACAGGAGCAACAGGAGACGAAAAATGCAACATATATGATATGGCAGGAAATGTAGGAGAGTGGGTAACAGAATATTCTACGAAAACTGAAGATAACTATAAGGGCCCTTGTGTAACTCGAGGTGGTGCTTATGTCGACGACTACAGCTACTCAGTTAGTCGCAACTTTAATCCAATAACCGGTCACGGCGACTATATCAGCTTTCGTCCACTTTTGATAATAAAATAACTCTGAATACTGAATAAGCCTGAGAATGAAAAAAGCAAATTAAAAAGCTAAAAACTGAAATGAACTGTATAGAGTTCTTCTCACACAATAGCTACATAATTTGCTTTTTTTTTAATGCCTTATTCTTGCACAAAACCATTAAATATGTTAGTATATAATATGTAAAATTATAAGCAAAATTAAGGAGAAAAATGAAAGACCAAAGTTTAATTAGAAATTTTAGCATAATAGCACATATAGACCATGGAAAATCAACTTTAGCCGATAGACTAATAGAAATAACAGGAGCACTTTCAAAAAGAGAAATGACAGAGCAAGTATTAGACAATATGGACATAGAAAAAGAAAGAGGAATTACAATCAAGGCTCAAGCTGTTAGAATGAAATATAAAGCTAAAGACGGAAAAGAATATGAACTTAACTTAATAGATACTCCAGGACACGTCGACTTTAACTATGAGGTATCAAAAAGTTTAGCAGCATGTGAAGGAGCAGTATTAGTAGTAGATAGCACTCAAGGAGTAGAAGCACAAACTCTTGCAAATGTGTATTTAGCCTTAGACAATAATCTAGAAATTTTGCCAGTAATAAATAAAGTTGACCTTCCAAGTGCAAGACCTGATGAAGTAAAAAAAGAAATAGAAACAATAATAGGAATTCCAGCACAAGATGCACCTTGTATTTCAGCAAAAACTGGACTTAATGTTGAAGAAGTATTAGAAAAAATAGTAAAAGAAATTCCACCACCAAATGGAAATAAAGATTCTAAGTTAAAAGCATTGATATTTGACTCAATATATAATGACTATAAAGGTGCTTTAGCATATGTAAAAATAAAAGAAGGAACTGTAAAAGTTGGAGACGAAATTAGGCTAATGTCTAGTAAAGCACATTTTACAGTTAATGAAGTCGGATATTTTGAACCAGGCAAACTAGTTCCAACACAAGAACTTACAGCAGGAGAAGTAGGCTACATTTCAGCAAGTATAAAAAGTCTTGGAGATATCAGAGTTGGAGATACAATCACAAACGACTTAAATCCAGCAGACGAGCCACTACCAGGATATAAAGAAGTAAACTCAATGGTATATTGCGGACTATATCCAATGGATGGAGCAGATTATGAAAATCTAAAAGTAGCACTAGAAAAGCTAAAACTAAATGATGCAGCTTTGGTATTTGAACCAGAAACATCATCAGCATTGGGCTCAGGATTTAGATGTGGATTTTTGGGACTTTTACATTTAGAAATAATAGAAGAAAGATTAGATAGAGAATTTGATTTAGGACTAATTACAACTGCACCATCAGTTATATATAAAGTGCACAAAACAGATGGAACTATTGAAAATTTATATAATCCATCAGATTTGCCTCAATCAACTCAAATAAAATTTATTGAAGAACCATATGTTGAAGCAAATATAATTGTACCAAAAGATTATGTTGGCAATGTAATGGAACTATGCCAAGGTAGACGTGGAATATATATTGATATGCAGTATTTAGATGAATCAAGAGTAACATTAAAATATGAACTTCCACTTAATGAAATAATTTATGACTTTTTTGATACACTAAAATCAAAAACGAGAGGATATGCTTCACTAGATTATTACGTTAAAGAATATAAACAATCAGAACTTGTAAAACTAGATATATATGTAAATAATGAACCAGTAGATGCACTATCTTTTATAGTTCATAAATCTAATTCATATAATAGAGGAAGAACTTTAGTAGAAAGGCTAAAAGAAGAAATACCAAGACAATTATTTGCCATACCAATTCAAGCAGTAGTTGGAGGAACAATAATTGCAAGAGAAACTATATCAGCACTACGTAAAGACGTTTTAGCAAAATGCTATGGAGGAGATATTACTAGAAAGAAAAAATTATTAGAAAAGCAAAAACGTGGTAAAAAGAAAATGCGACAATTTGGAAATGTAGAAATACCACAAGAAGCATTTTTAAATGTGCTTAAAGCTGATGATAAAAGTGAAAAATAAAAATGGGAGTAAATTAAATGAAAATTAATGATGAAGAAAAGACTGCAAAAAATCAGGACCAAGTTGAAGGAAGAAATAGTGTAATAGAATTATTAAAATCAGGAAAAGATATAAACAAGTTATATGTGCAAAAAGGGGAAAGACATGGTTCAATTATAGAAATAATTAATCTAGCTAAAAGAAATAAAGTTGTATATACTGAATTAGAAAAAAATAAATTAGACCAAATGTCAGTAACTAAAAGGCATCAAGGAGTAATTGCAATAGTTCCACCTTTTGAATATTCATCTGTGGAAGAAATTTTAAATTTAGCAAAAGAAAGAAATGAAAAACCTTTCATTATTATATTAGATGGAATAGAAGACGAACACAACTTAGGCTCTATAATCAGAACAGCAGAATGTTGTGGATGTCATGGAGTAATAATTCCTAAAAGAAGATCAGCTCTAGTAAATAGCACTACAAATAAGACATCAGCAGGAGCAGTACAATATATGAAAATAGCTAGAGTAAGTAACTTAACAGAAACAATAAAGCAGTTAAAGGAGCAAGACATCTGGGTATATGGCACAGATATGGAAGCAAAAACTTTTTATAATGAAGTAAAATATGATTCAGGAGTAGCTATAGTAATTGGAAGTGAAGGCTTTGGAATAAGCAAGTTAGTAAAAGAAAATTGTGACTTTTTAATAAAAATTCCAATGGTAGGAAAAATTAATTCGCTAAATGCATCAGTATCAGCAGGAATTGTAATGTATGAAGTAACAAATCAGAAAAAAGGTTTATAGGTAACCTTAAAAACCTAAATATAATGCAAGGAGAGTATGATTCTAATTATCATACAAAAAACAAATGAAACTTAAAAGAGCAAAATTTAAAATAATTTTATCTTTATCAATTATTGCAATTATAGTTATAGTAATATTAGTATTATTCTTTTTTACAGATATTTTTAGAACAAAAAAAGGAGCATTTTTTAGATATTTAAAAATGACAGAATCAGGATTAGAAATTTTAAACGATTCTGAAGAAAAAGAATATAAAACATTGAAAGAAACTATGCCGTACATTACAAATGCACAGATGATAGTAAAAACATCTTCAAATGTTGCAGATAGTAGCATAATGGATAAGTTAAAATTAACCATGCAAAATAAAGTAAATAGCAAAGAAGAAAAAGCAAACTATAAAATAAGTATAAATAGTGGAAATGATGAACTTTTTAATATGAGTTTAGCACAAGAAAAAAAAGATTATGCATTTTATAGTCCAGCAATATCTAATACTTATATTGGAATAAAGAATGAGAATTTGCAATCAATATCTAAAGCAATAATTGGAGATTATTATGTTCCAAATGAAATAATGGAAGTAAAGACAGATAAATTGTTAGAAATGACAGATGTTGAAAGAAATCATATAAACTCTTACTACAGTTTATTAAAAAATGTAAGTCCAGATGCATCATTTACAAAAAGTTCAAGCTCAGTAGAAGTAGAAGAAAATAAATATAAAACTACATCTTATACACTTAGCTTATCAGGAGAGCAAAGTGCAGAAGTACAAATTAGTTTATTATCTAAACTATCTCAAGATAGCATAATGATGAATTTTATAACCTCAAAATGTAAACTATTAAACTTAAGTGAAAAATATACAGATATTAATACTCTAAACATAAATATGCAAGAAAAAATTGAAAACTTAAAATTAAATCCGCAAAGTGCAGAGAAAATTGAAATTACAGTTGATGAATATAAGCAAAAAAATATACAAACTACAATTAAAATTAATGATAATACAATTTCTATAATACATTTAAAAGATGGAGAAAACGAAACACTAACTTTAAAATTTAATGAAGTATACTTTTTAAAAGGAAAAACAGGAGATAGTAGTGTTATTAAATTTGGATATACAAAAGATGATATAGAAAAAAGTATAAAAATAGTAAACAAAGTAGAAGGAACAATTGAAGAAAATAACATAAGTAATGTAGCAGAAATAACTACTACAAATGGAATAAAAAAAGTTATATATTCATATAAAGACGATATTAACTTCACAAATGATATAGGAACTATAGAAACATTTAATGAAAACAATATAGCAATACTTAATAAATATCCAGTAGAAGAAATTGAACCTTTTGTTAAAGCATTGAAAAACAAAATAAATGATATTTATATAAGCAAAGGAGCTCAAATAGGCATAAATTTAGACCCGATTTTTCAAATAAATGAGTAGAAAAAACAATATAAATAAATGAAAAAGTAAATTAATGTCAAACTTAGTTTACTTTTTTTAAAATTATTTAAAAAAGTTTTAAAAAATGTGTTGACTTTTTGAAAATAGCATAGTATAATAAAGTTCGTCGGCGGAGTGTATTAAACATAATGCCGAATTAAAGTACATTGAAAAATAAACAATGAATCTTTTGAGAAACCAATAAAATTGCGGTAGTA
>CANQLM010000074.1 GCA_947624735.1 uncultured Clostridia bacterium
ATTTATATTAGTGCTCCTTATAAATTAACAGATATTTATTCAAGAAATGCAGTAGGTGAGTATACTTCATTCATATTCATTCCTTTAGTATTTGAAGGATTATATGAATTACTTTTTGAAAATAAAAAGAAGCACTATTTAATAATAATTGGAGCAGTAGGACTAATTCTTTCACATACAATAACCACAATTTATGTAGCACTTTTCAGTTTAATATACCTATTAGTTAATTTTAACAAATTGAAAAATAAACAAGTAATTAAATATGTAATTGTAGATTGTATTTTAATTTTACTACTTACAGCATTTTATTTATTTCCGTTATTAGAACATAAAATATATGGAGACTACACAATTTTTAGTGCTGAAGAAATGGGAGCAACAGGTAGATATGTTTTAGCAACAGGTCTTATGTTAAAGGATTTTTTTACATCAGAATTTGGCTCTCAAGAAATAGTCTTTTCAATAGGAATCGTAACATTATTTAGCTTAATGCTTACACCATTTTGCATAAAGAAGTTGAAAGATAACAAAACATACTCATTATTTTTATCTCTAGCTTTGGTTTCGCTTTGGATGTGTACAAAAACTTTTCCATGGTTTTTACTACCAAACTTACTTACAATAGTACAATTTGCATGGAGGCTAGAAGGATTTTTCATATTCTTTATTTCATATATTTGTGCTATAAATATTGTAACAATTTCTGAAATGATTAGAGATAAGAAAAATATACTTCCTATAACAATACTAATTTTTGCATTTATATGTTCTTTAATGGGAACTGTAAGATATTTCAAGAAAGATAATCTTGAGAAAGATATGAATTTTGAAAAAAATATAATAAATGCGACAGAAATGGGTCCATATAATATCAACAGAGAATATTTACCAATATCAGCTATAAATAATATAGAATATATAACTAATAGGGAAGATAGAGTATATTTATTAAGTGGTCAAGCTACAATTACAAGTGAAGAAAAAGATGGTTTAAAAATGACTTTTGAAGTAGAAGATGTTCAAGATGCAAAATTAGAACTTCCATATATATACTATCATGGCTATACTGTTAAAATAAATGATAAACAAATAAAAACTTATGAATCTGAAAATGGATTTGTTTGTGTAGACTTAAATGAAAATGGAAAAATCATTGTTGAGTATACAGGAACAACTTTAGATAAAGTAGGATATGTAATTTCAGGACTTACTTTGATTTTGATTATTGCATATTTAGTATCTAGAAAACATATAAGGAGAAAAAATTGAAAAATAAAAAGAATAATTTAATTGTATTTTTCTTTATAACAATATCATCTATATTTGTATCAATACCTTTATTTAAATTTAATGCACAATATGATGATGGTATTCAGCATATTGTAAGACTTATAGAAAATGCAAGAGAAATAAAACAAGGAACAATTTTCCCAGTTATAATGCAAAATCTATGCAATGGCTTCGGATATTCGTGGAATCTATTTTACAGCCCACTTACAGCATATATTCCACTAATATTTAGGCTATTTGGATTTTCTTATGAAAATTCTTTAAAACTATTTATGTTTTTCTTATCTATTGCATCTGGATATGCGATGTACTTTTTTACAAAGAAAATACTAAAAAAAAGGAATATATCTGAAGAAAGAAAAGTATTTATTTCTGTCTTAAGTGCTTCATTTTATATTTTAGCACCATACAGATTAAATGATATGTATATAAGAGTAGCAGTTGCAGAACTTGCTTCATTTGTATTTTTACCTATAATATTTAATGGATTATATTCAATTATCAATTTAAAGGAAAAAAAATATATACTTGCATTTGGAGCAATAGGGCTAATTTTATCACATACACTAATAACTCTTTATACAGTAATGTTCTGCATAATATATTTAATAGTAAATATAAAATTCTTAAAAGATAAAAAAACTTTTACAACTCTGACTTTAAATATTCTACTAGCACTATTAATTACAAGTTTCTTCACAGTACCATTATTAGAAAGCAAATTAAGTAGTGATTATGAAGTATTTAATGAAGCTCATATGATAAATGACAATTTGATAATTGATGGAAAAGCAAGTCTAGAAGAATTACTTTATATAAAAAAAGGAAGAATGGCATACTTTTTAGATTTGCCAGTAATTGCGGGAATTTTATTAACATTTCTAATGATAAAAAACAAAAAAATAGAAGACAAAGGAAACTATTACTTTTTCTTAGTATCAGGAATAGTATCAGTAATATTAACATTAAAATTTATACCATTTGAAAAATTTCCTACTATATTTAAAATGATGCAATTCTCATTTAGATTATTAGAATTTAGTTCATTTTTCTTAAGTGTGATAGCAAGTTTAAATTTTGGATTATGTTTTAAAAAATTTACTTTAGCTAATGCTATAATTATAGCTTTAGTAATGGCAGACCTTCTAATTCCAGCAGTTGGCAGAGTTGATTTTTCAAAAGAATATATAAGTGAAGATAGATTATTAGAAGGAATACCAGTTACAGCAAGTACAGGACGTGTTCATGCAGGATGTGCAAGTTTTGAATATTTACCAAGTAAAGCATTTGAAAATAGAAACTATATTGCGACACGAAAAGATGAACCTATTATTTTAGATGGAAATATTGAAATCAGTAATTTTGAAAAAGATAGGCTAAGTACAAATTTTGTGGCAAAGGGAAATGGAATTATAGAATTACCTTATATTTATTACATTGGATACAGTGCATATATAGATGGAGAAAAAATAAACATAACAGAATCGCAAAATGGTTTCTGCCAAATAAACATTAACTCAGAAAAGTTTAGCAATATAAAAGTTTCTTATACAGGAACTAAAGCTATGCAGATATCAATGTTTATTAGTATATTTACACTGATAATATTTATCTTTTACAAAATAAAATATAAAAAGGTAAGTAAATATCTTAAAATAGCAAAGGACTTCTAAATAATTAATTATGAAGTAAACCCAAATGATTAGACAAAAGTTTAACCATTTGGGCTTTTTTAATTATCTTACTACAATTAAAGAATAATTTTCGAAATTTATAATAAATCTTATAGCACTCTAAAATTAATTTCCAATAAATCCAGAATTAGGATTTACAAATACAGTTTTATTAGTAGTATAAATTACAAAACCAGGAGCAGAGCCATTAGGCTTTTTTATATTTTTAACTAAAGTATAATCGACAGGTACGTGAGAGGAAAATTTTGCTTTGCTATAATATGCTGCAAGCTCTGCACACTTTGTTATAGTTTCTAGCTTTGGAGTTATGCCAGAACACTTTAAAATAACGTGACTACCATGAATATCTTTAGTATGGAACCAATAATCATTAGGATTTGCTAGCTTGAAAGTAAGATAATCATTTTGTTTATTATTTTTCCCTACAAAAACATCAAAATCATCTATTTTAAATTTCATAAAATTATTTAATGAATTATCATTTTCTTTAACCTTATTTTTGTTAGATTTAGTTTTTAAGTTAATAGAACTAAACAAAATATTCTCTGAAATTTCATTATATACATCGTCTAAATCTTGCATTGTTTTACAATTATCTAAAGAATATACAAGAGACTCTATGTAACTTAATTCTTTTTTGGTTTCTTTTTTTTGAATATCAGTAATCTCTAATGTGTTTTTAGCTTTATTATATTTTTTAAAATACTTTTCTGCATTTTTAGAAATAGAAATTTTAGGATCTATTTCAATTTTTACTAAATTATTATTATCATAAAAGTTTTCTAACTCAACAAATTTTGTATTATCTGTTATTAATATTAAATTAGGATTACTATTAGCCGTTTTATAATCATCAGTAAATTTATAAATATTAGCTATTAACAATTCACCGAAGCATTTGTATGTATCCATATCTTGAGCTTTAGATATCTTATCATTAATATTCTCGAGCTTCTTAACAATTTTATCTAAAGTTCCATTAAGAACTTTAAGAAGACTATTTCTATAAGAAATATATTCTTCATTTTCTGTTTTTTGGGCATAAAAATCATCAAGGAAAAAATTACTCTCTAGATTGCCCGAAATTTCTTTATTCAAATAAACACTATAATTATCTTTAAAATTACCAATATATGAATAACTACAATTATCTTTTAATATCAATGTAATATATTCATATAAATCGTTTAAAGAACTTTTAGATATAGTATCAGATAATTTTAAATACTCTAAACTAGACAATATAAATTGTTTACTAATCCCATTAATTAAATTTGAAACTGCTACACTAATGTTTTTATACTCAGAAGACATTATTAAATTAATAAAATCTTCTTTTAATAAATCATCAAATTCTTTTTTATTAGAAGAAGGTATACTGTATTTTCTTGCAGGCATAATGCTTCGAGATAAGCCTTCTCCATCAAATTTTTTTAAAGCATCAATAACAATATCTTGGTCATTTAATAGAGCTACATTACTATATTTACCCATAAGTTCAATAACTAAAGTTCTAGTAACCTTATCATTCATTTCATTAAAACATTCAAAATTAATATAACAAATTCTTTCCAGACCATTTATATATATTTTAGAAATTTTACTATTTATTAAATATTTTCTTAAAATCATACAGAAGTTAGGAGCAACTAATGGATTTTGCTTAGTTTGAGTTGTTAAATTAATTCTATAATTGCTAGCTGATGTATCAATATTTAAAGCATAATTTGCACCATTATAAATACCAATAACTATATTGTTAGAAGTTGGTATATAAATATGATTAACTTTTCCATTTACTAAAACTTGAAGTTCACTGACTACCTTTTTTAAAGTAATTCCATCAAAAGACATATTACACCTCTTATGTTTTTAATATTGAATAATAAGTAAATTATAATATAAATTTAACAAAATCGCAATAAAATATTGACATTATGCTATTTTATAAATATAATAAGTTCGTAAACAAGCATAAGGAGAGCATTAATATAAGATGTTGAAGCGGCAATGTATTTTTTTCTAAAGGAATAAATTACGATAAAATGACAGACGAAGAACTTATAAAGTTGGCTAAAAATGAGGATAAACAAGCATTAGATGTAATTATAGGTCGTTACAAAGAAACTGTCAATATGAAAGTAAGCAAATACTATATAAATGGCGCTGAAAAAGAAGATATTGTTCAAGAGGGCTTAATAGGATTATTTAAAGCGGTAAAAAGTTTTGAACTTGACAAAGACAATTCTTTTAAGAGCTTTGCTAATATGTGCATTGAAAGGCAAATAATAACTGCAGTAAAAGGTTCAAATAGGCAAAAACATATTCCGCTTAATTCATATGTTTCATTAAATAACCCAACTTATGAAAATGAAGAGGGGGAGACAGAAAATCAACTTATTGATGTTTTAGAAATGCATACTGTAGAGGACCCATTAGATACAATAACCAAAAACGAATATATTGAAAGTGTTGAAAAAACCATAGATAAATCATTAAGTACATTTGAAAAGCAGGTACTAAATAAATACATAGAAGGGCAAAGCTATGTTCAAATAGCGGAAAGCCTTAATTCACCTGTAAAATCAGTTGATAATGCTATTCAAAGAATACGAAAGAAAACAGCAAAGAATATTGAAAATTTAACTTAAAAAACTATATATCTGACAACTTTTTGACAACTTTTTAAATAGAAAATATATAAAATATAGACAATATAGACAACGCTTTTATATATAAAAACTTGAAAAAAGTATGCATTGTAGCATTTAATGCCAATATAGCTCAGTTGATAGAGTGCAGCCTTGGTAAGGCTGAGGTCACGGGTTTGATCCCCGTTATTGGCTCC
>CANQLM010000075.1 GCA_947624735.1 uncultured Clostridia bacterium
TTTAATTGTTCTTCTGTAACTATGCTTGGAGAATCCATCATCACATCTCTAGCCTTTTTATTTTTTGGAAAAGCTATAACTTCTCTAATATTATCAGATTCTGCTATTAACATTACCATTCTATCTAGTCCTGGTGCACATCCTGCATGTGGTGGTGTGCCATATTGAAATGCTGTATAAAGTGCTCCAAATTTATTTTTAACATCTTCTTCAGAATATCCAGCTATTTCAAATGCTTTAACCATTATTTCAGGATTATGATTTCTAACTGCTCCTGACGATAGTTCATAGCCATTGCATACTAAATCATATTGATATGCTAATATTTCTAAAGGCTCTTTAGTATTAAGTGCTTCTAATCCTCCTTGTGGCATTGAAAATGGATTATGGCTAAAATCAATTTTTTCCTCTTCTTCATTGTATTCATACATTGGAAAATCAACTATCCAACAGAATTTAAATACATCTTTTTGTATTAAATCTAGTCTTTTTCCTAATTCTATTCTAACTTGACCTGCAATTTTTTGTGCTTGTTGTAACTCATCTGCTATAAAAAATATAGCATCTCCTATTTTTGCTCCAAGTTCCATTTTTATTTCGTCGCTTACAAATTTAGAAATTCCACCAACTAGATTGTTTTCTTCATCAACTTTTACCCAAGCAAGACCTTTTGCTCCAAGTTCATTTACAGCAAATTCACTCATATCGTCAAAAAATCTTCTGCCTTGTTTTCCACCTTCTGGAACTATTATAACTTTAATTGTTTTATTTTTAAATGCATTAAATTCTGTATTTGCAAATAATTCTGTAGCATCTTTAATGATTAATGGATTTCTTAAATCTGGTTTATCTATTCCGTATTTTTCCATTGCCTCTTTATATGGAATTCTAACAAATGGTCCTTCATCTACTTTTGCATTAGTATGTTCTTTAAATACTTGTGGTAATACTGTTTCTAATACCTTAAAAACATCTTCTTGTGTTGCAAATGACATTTCAAAGTCTAGTTGATAAAATTCTCCTGGTGCTCTATCTGCACGTGGATCTTCATCTCTAAAGCATGGTGCTATTTGATAATATTTATCAAAACCAGAGCACATTAATAATTGTTTAAACTGTTGTGGTGCTTGTGGAAGTGCATAAAATTTTCCTGGATTAAGTCTACTTGGTACTAAATAATCTCTTGCTCCTTCTGGTGATGAGTTTGCTAAAATTGGGGTTTGTATTTCTGTAAATCCTAGTTCATCCATATGTTTTCTTATGGATTTCATTATTCTAGAACGAAGTAAAATATTATTATGTATTTTTTCATTTCTTAAATCTAAGTATCTATATTGTAATCTTAAATCTTCTCTAACACTTGATATGTCTATTTTATCTGAATTTATTTCAAATGGTAGTGATGCTTTACATTTTCCTAATACCTCTAACTCTTTTACAAGTATTTCAATATCACCTGTTGGAATTTTAGGATTTTTATTTGAACGCTCCCTTACAACACCTTTAATACTAATAACAGTTTCAGGTGTAACTTCTTGCATACTATCTTTTAAATCATTCCCTATAACTAGCTGTGTTATTCCTTTTTCATCTCTTAAATCAACAAATTCTATTTCCCCTAAATTTCTAATTCTTTGTACCCATCCTGCTAATGTTACCTCTTCATTTACGTTTTTTATCTTTAATTCTCCACAGTTATGATTTCTATACATTTTTAATGCTCCTTATATTTTTATACGCATTTTATTGTATCACAAAATGCTATTATTTACAATATTTAAATTGCATTTATTCATTTAGTTTTTAGTATTAATGTATATATGTTTTAAATTACAATAAAAGAGTAGCAAAATTTGCTACTCTTCTATTTCTTTTTTTACCGCTTAAATTTTTGCTCAATTTTCCACCATAATTCTAAAAGAATTAAATTTGCTCCATACACAATTGTCAATGTAAGATAAAATATTACTATAGCAACACATATGCTTAAAACACTATTTTCTTGTAGCTGTGGCATAACGTATATCTTGAATGTATTAAACTCCTCAATACTTATCCAGATAATAGATATTATTGAGATAATGATACTCAGAATAAAAACATCCCAATATGCTTTTTGCTTATTAATTTTAATCATAAGTTTGTTGAAAATTAAAAAAACAAAAAATACAAGAATACCGATTGAAACTTTTTGGAGAGAAATTAATAGAAACGTATCCATTCGAAGCTTACCTCCTTTTTAATGTTTTGCGGTATTAGAAATATACAAATAAGATGATTATAATTTTATCACATTTTTAGAGTTTTGTAAATATAACTATTTTACAAGAAAATGGATTACAAGAATTATAATCTAGACATTATATTTATATAGGTGTTTTTCCATAGTAACTATCTATTAGCATTTGTTTTATTTCTGGAACTAATGGAACTCTTGGATTTGCTGATGTACATTGATCTTCAAATGCTCTATCTGCTATCATATCCACTTTTGACATAAATTCGTTTTCATCAATTCCTGCTTCTTTAAAACTTTTTGGAATTCCAACATCTTCTGATAGTTTTCTTATTTCTCTAATTAAAGATTCTAGGCCCTCGTCATCGGTATATGCTGGAAAGTTAAGTCTTCTTGAAATATCTGCATATTTATGTTTTGCAATATAATATTCATATTTTGGGAATGATACAAACTTACTTGGATTATCAACTCCATTATACCTTACAACATATGGGAGTAAAATTGCATTTATTTTTCCATGGGGAATGTGAAATTCCGCACCTATTTTATGTGCCATAGAGTGGCAAACTCCTAAAAATGCATTTGTGAAAGCCATTCCTGCTATGGTACTTGCATTATGCATTTTTTCTCTTGCATATCTATTGCTTCCATCATTATACGCAGTCCTCAAATTTTTAAATACAAGCTCTGCAGCTTTTTCAGCTAATCCATCTGTAAAATCAGATGCCATATTTGATACATATGCCTCTAATGCGTGTGTTAAAACGTCCATTCCTGTATTTGCTGTAACACTTTTTGGAAGCGACATTACTAAGTCAGAATCTATTATTGCAACATCTGGGGTAAGTTCATAATCTGCTAATGGATATTTCTTATCTTTTTCTTTATCTGTTATAACTGCAAAAGATGTAACCTCTGAACCTGTTCCTGATGTTGTAGGAATTGCAACAAGTTTTGCTTTTTCTCCTAATTTAGGAAATTTATAAGTTCTTTTTCTAATATCCATAAATTTAAGCTTCATTCCCTCTATGTCTGCATCTGGATGTTCATAAAATAGCCACATTCCTTTTGCTGCATCTATTGGGCTTCCACCACCAACTGCTATAATAACATCTGGCTTAAATTCATTTATCATTTCTACACCTTTTTTTATAGTTTCAAAAGATGGATCTTGCTCTACTTCACTAAATATTTCTGAATGAACATATTTTTCTCTTTTTCTTAAATGATATAATATTTTATCTATATATCCTAAATCAACCATTCCTTGGTCTGTTACAATAAATGCTCTTGTTATATCTGGCATTTTTTCTAAATAACTTATAGAGCCAGCTTCAAAATATATTTTTTCCGGAACCTTAAACCACTGCATATTTACTCTCCTTTTTGCAACTCTTTTTATATTAATTAAGTTTACTGTTGAAACATTAGATGTTGTAGAATTTCCACCAAATGTTCCACATCCTAGTGTTAATGATGGTAAATTTGTATTATAAATATCACCTATTGCTCCATGAGTTGATGGAGAATTTACTATAATTCTTCCTACTTTTACTGCTTCCGAAAATTTTTGTATTACATTTTCATCTTCTGCATGAATTACTGCTGAATGTCCCATTCCTCCAAATTCTATAAGCTTCTCTGCTAAGCTAATTCCTTCATCTTCATTTTTTACTATGTAATATGCTAATACTGGAGTTAGTTTTTCTTGTGAAAATGGAAATTCTATTCCTACTCCGTTTTCTTTTAAAACAAGCACTTTTGTTTCTTTAGGAATTTCTATTCCAGACATTTGAGCTATTGTATATGGATTTTTTCCAACGACGAAGCTATTTAGCTTATCTTCACTAAACATTTCTTCTCTAAGTTTTTTTGTTTCTTCTTCATTTAAGAAGTAGCAACCATTTTCTTTCATTAATTTTTCAAATTCTGTATGAATTTCTTCATCTACTATGACTGATTGCTCTGATGCACAAATCATTCCATTATCAAAAGATTTTGACATTACTAAATCATTTACTGATGTCTTTAGCTTAGCTGTTTTATTTATATAGCAAGGTACATTTCCGTGGTCCTACTCCTAAAGCAGGCTTGCCACAAGAATATGCTGTTTTTACCATACTTGTCCCGCCTGTTGCTAAAATAAGGTCAACATCTGGATGATTCATTAGCATTTGTGTTGCATAAATAGAAGGTTCTTCTATCCATAAAATACAATCTTCTGGTGCTCCTGCTTTTATAGCTACATCTCTCAATATCTTTGCAGCTTCCGTACTACATTTTTGTGCATTTGGATGGAACCCAAATATTATAACATTTCTAGTTTTAGCAGATATTAAAGATTTAAACATAACTGTTGAAGTTGGATTCGTAACAGGAGTTACTCCTGCTATTACTCCTACTGGCTCTGCTATTTCTTCATAACCTTCTTCTTCGTTTTCATTGATAACTCCAACTGTTTTATCATCTTTAATGCTATGATATATATATTCAGTAGAAAACATATTTTTAGTTATTTTGTCTTCATATATTCCTCTTTGTGTTTCTTCTACTGCCATTTTAGCAAGAAGCATATGATTCTCTTCACCTGCCATTGACATTGCTTTAACAATGTTATCTACTTGCTCTTGATTTAAAGACATATATTTTTCTGATGCAACTTTTGCTCTTGCTACTAAATTGTCTATCATTTGTTTAATCTTGTTTTTTTCTTCTTCAGTTATCTCTTTCATTAGTTAATTATCCTCCATTATTTAAAATAATGTTTTATCTATTATCTCTATCCACATTTTTTGCATCTATTGTGGATTGTTTTTTTGATTGTTCAAAATCTGTTCTTATTTCTCCTATTATCATTCTCATCATACAATATTTGCTATTTTCATAAATTCCTTTATTTTCTTTTTCCTCTTGATTTACTTCTCTCTCAAGATTAATTATTTCTTCTATCCTTGTAAATGTTGAAGAAAATCTTTTTCTTTTTTCCTCATATTTTCTTCTTTTTTCATCTATTTCTTTTTCTAATCTAACATCTTCCGATAATTCTCTAACTGTATATGCTCGATTATATACTCCATAATCTAGTGAATATCTTTGTCTCGATAATTCATTTAATTCATGCATATCGTTATACAATTCTTTTAATCCGTCTAATTTACTATCCATATTTTGCTTGTATGATATATTTAATAACTTAAATAACCATACGCTCCTTTCTTTATTTTTTAATATTTAATATAATCTATATATGATAACTGTGGACTTTTTATATTTTTTATAGCTTTGACTATTCCAAGGAGTTTACTGCCACAGTTTCGTTTTTAAT
>CANQLM010000076.1 GCA_947624735.1 uncultured Clostridia bacterium
TCTACTCTTTCCATATCAATTTCAATATGTAGATTTGACTCTAAATTTGAAATTCTTGAATTTATTAATTTAACAGCGTTTTGATATGCTTCTGAATCATTAGATTTAGCTCTACCTATTAATCCCAAAGAATCTATTACTTCTTGTGAGAATTTTCCATTTAAGTTTGCTACACTCTTCTTCCAGTCTCCATCTTTTGCTTGTACGATTGCTAATGTTTGTTTTAATACTGCTGCTGATTTTATATTATATTCTCTTTGCTTTATTAATGTTTCGATTTGTTTAGTATTTTCCTCAAATTGATTTGTAGCATATTCTACTAAACCATATGCTGCATCATATACTCCTTTTGGAAAATTCTTTTTCTTAGGGTACTCTACTAAATAGGTTTTTATTGACTCAACTAAATCCTTAAAATAAGAGTTATCATCTAATTCAATTATTTGCTTCTTACTGTTAGGATTTATTAGTCTTTGAACCTTCTCTATGTTTGATAATATTTTTTCTTCCGTGATTACCATTCTCACGTTTACTATCCCTCTTCTAGGCATTGTAAACTTTACCTCCTTTTGACTTATGTTAAGTATGGTATTTAATGTTATAAAACTACTAGAATAATTTTAGTACAACACAAACTTAATTGTCAAGTAAAAAATATAATTTTTTTAATATTTTTTTGTTTAAAATGTAACTTTCCGTAAGGTTATGTCGTATAATCTTATTTACTAGCATCTTTCTGTAATTCTTTATATCTTTTTATTTTCATTGTTGAAGTTTTTTCAAATTCGCCTTCTTTTAATTCTAAATGTTTTACTGCTTTATATGTTGTTAATTTTTTATTTACTTCTTTAATTTTTTCCCAAATAATTTTATATATTTCTTCATTGCTCATTCCGACTTTTATCTTATCTAGCTCTTCCATATTTGGTATTACTCTTGCAGTAATAATTAACTCTTTATCGTTATTCTTCTTTCCTGTATCTAATTCGTCAGGTGATTTACCATAAACCATAACTTCTTTGATTTCAGGTATTTTTTCTAATAACATTTCTATTTCTTCTGGATAAATATTTTTTCCATTTTGTGTTACTATAACATTTTTGCATCTTCCTGTAACAAATATATATCCGTCATCATCAACATATCCTATATCTCCTGAACGGAAATATCCATCTTCAGTTATTGCATTTTTTGTTGCTTCTTCATCTTCATAATATCCAAGCATTAATGTTGGTGATTTAATAAGAATTTCTCCTTCTCCTTGCTCATTTGGATTATCTACTTTAACGTCTGCTTGAACTATTGTTTTTCCAGCTGAGCCTACCATTGCATTATATTCCGGTGTAACAGCAGAAATAGGTGCTGTTTCTGTTAGTCCATATCCTTGTAAAAAAGTAATTCCTATATCTTCAACCCATTTACCAACTTTTTTATCTATTGGTGCTGCTGCTGAAACTATAATTCTTATGTTACCACCTAGATTATCATGTATTTCTTTAAATACTTTCTTTTTTGCATCTATTCCTATACTCTTTAAGCCATTTGTAACATATATCATTGAGTTAACTAATTTTTCTTTATGACTTTTCTTTATACTTTCATTTATCTTTTTATATATGTTTTCTACTAGAAGAGGAACTGCTAAGATTGCAGTTGGTTTTACTTCTTGTAAATTTGGAACAATATATCTTAATCCCTCACATATAGCAACACTTGAGCCAACTGCCATTGGTAATAAAAATCCTATAGTTGATTCATAAGTATGATGCAATGGAAGTACTGAGAAAAACATATCTGTTGGATATAATTTTACATAAGCATTTACAGCATTTATATTTTCAGCTAAGTTTCTATTACACAACATAACACCTTTAGCAGTAGATGTTGTTCCTGATGTAAATATAAGCACTTTAAATTCTTCAGGGTCTATTTCTATTTCTTCAAAACTTTTATCTCCTGATTTAATAATTTTTCTTCCTGCTTCTATAAGATAATTAAGTCCTACATCTTTTCCTTCTAAAGGTTTATCTGATTTCATTTCAACAAAATATTCTACATCAGATAAGTTATCTCTAATTTTTTTAATATCGTCAGCTTTCATTTTTGAGTAAATAACTGTAGTTGCTCTACTTCTTTTTACTAAATTCTCAATTTCATTTGTTGGCAATTCCTTATCTATTGGAACTGCAATTCCAACTCCACAAAGCATTGCCATATATGACACATACCAATGATATTGAGTTTCTGAAATAATTACAACTCTTTTATCTTTTTGGTTAAGCAATTTTATTAATGCTGTTCCTAATGCTTCTACATCATCTTTAAATTCCTTATATGTAGTTACTTTATATGGTGTTTTATGGTCTGGTTTTTCTAGTATACAGTCTTCGTCTGGATATTCTTTTACTGTTTTATAGAAAAATTCTTTTACTGTTTTATAATGAGTTGTTTCATAAGGTTCTGTTCTTTTTTTCTTAAGATTTTCCTTTTGCAATTTTTCGTAGTCTATTTTTTCATCTGCTAGGTTCTCCATAGTCTTCATTTTAATTTTCCCAAATTTTAATTTTATTTTAGGAATTTTGATATTTCTATTCATCTTTTTTCCTTCCTCTACATATTATTTTTTAAAGAATGTATAAATGTTTTATCTATTTCTTTATATAATTTTTCAATTACTATGTTTTTTGTTTTTTTGTAGTAAAGATTTGAACAAGCTATTCCATATATTTCAGTAGCTAGAATATCTGGATCAGCCTTTTTTAGTTCACCACTTTCCATCCCTTTTTCTAAAATTTCTTTTATTATTTCAAGATATTCATTAACATATTTTTGGCAAGTTAAACTTCTTGAACTATTGCCCCAGCATTCACTGAATACAATATCCATAAAGTTTTCATATTTATTAATTATCTTTATCTGAATTAATATTATTGCTCTTAGTTTATCTATGTATTTTTCCTGTGCTTGTGTTTTTATGTTTATACTATTTTTTAGAAGATTCATTCCTTCTTCAATTAAGAAATTAAATATTTCTTCTTTACTTGAAAAGTGATAGTATAGTGTTCCTTTAGCAACTCCCACAGCTGATGTTATTTCCTCTATACTCGTCCCATCATAACCCTTTTCTGCAAATAGTTTCATTGAAGTTTCAAATATCTTTCTTTTTGTTCTATTCATTTTTTTCTCTCTTTCAAAATAAATATAATTTTACTTTTTTAATTTGTTTTCTAATACTGCGAGATTATCTAATGCTTTTCCTGTACCTATTGCAACACAAGAAACTGCATCTTGTGCTATCATTACTTTTATTCCTGTACTTTCTTGTAATAATCTATCTATTCCATAAAGAAGACTTCCTCCACCAGTCATATAGATACCTTTTTCACTAATATCTTCTATTAACTCTGGTGGTGCTTTTTCTATTGTTGCTTTTACTGCTTCAACAATTTTTATTGCATCAGGTAATAATACTTTAAGCATCTCTTGGTCATTAAGTTCAATTTGTATTGGAAGGCCAGTTTCAACACTTCTACCCCTTACTGTAATTGTTGAGTTTTCTATTTTGTCAGAGTTTTCATTATATTCTTCATCTTTATTTTTTATGTTTTTAGGATATACACATCCAACTGCCTTTTTTATCTCTTCTGCTGTTCTTTCTCCAATTAAAGTTTTATACTTCTTTTTTACATATTTTATAATTGCTTCATCAAATTTATTTCCTGCTGTTTTTATTGATGTACTTACAACTGCTCCACATATTGATATAACTGCTATATCAGTTGTTCCTCCACCGATATCTATTACTAAATTTCCAGAAGGCTTAGAAATGTCAATTCCTGCTCCAATAGCTGCTGCAATTGGTTCTTCAATTAGATATACCTTTTTTGCTCCAACACTATTTGCAACATCTATAACTGCCTTTTTTTCAACTTCTGTAACTTGAGATGGAACACATATCATAAGTCTTGGTGCTAAAAGTTTTTTACCCATAATCTTTTTTATAAAATATTTTAACATTTTAGAAGTTACAGTTAGATTAGAAATTACCCCATCTTTTAGTGGTTTTATTACTTCAATATTACTTGGATTTCTTCCTAACATTTTATGAGCTTCTTTTCCATAAGCTATTACTTCATTTGTATCTTTATTTATAGAAACTACAGTTGGTTCCCTAAGAACTACCCCTTTTCCTTTACTGTATGCAATTATTGTTGCTGTTCCTAAGTCAATTCCTATATCTTCACTCATACAAAAATCCTTTCTAAAATTGGCATAATTATATTATACATATAATAAATTTTCAATATTATTGCACTTATATTCTTGCCTTGAATTTTCTCTTCTATTCTTAGTTTTCCTTAGATGTTTATTCTTTTTTAGAATTCTATTTTATTAAGAATGTAATTTTCTAATTCATCAATTCCAATACGTACTTGTTCCATTGTATCTCTATCTCTTACTGTTACTTGGTTATCTTCTAAAGTGTCGAAGTCAATAGTTACACAATATGGAGTTCCTATTTCATCTTCTCTCCTATATCTTTTACCAATTGAACCTGCTTCATCATAATCGCACATAAATCTTTTTGATAATTTGCTGTATACTTCTTCTGCTTTTTCACTTAATTTTTTTGAAAGTGGTAAGATTGCAACTTTATAAGGTGCGAGTGCAGGATGCAAATGAAGTACAATTCTACTATCACCTTCTCCTAAATCTTGCATTTCATAACTGTTACATAAAAATGCTAATGCTACTCTGTCTGCACCCAAAGATGGTTCTATTACATAAGGTATATATTTTTCGTTTGTTTCAGGGTCTAAATATGTTAAATCTGCTTTTGAATGATTAGCATGTTGTGTTAAATCATAATCGGTTCTATCTGCGATTCCCCATAATTCTCCCCATCCAAATGGGAATAAAAACTCTATATCTGTTGTAGCTTTACTATAAAATACAAGTTCTTCTTTTGAATGGTCTCTAAGTCTAATATTTTCTTCTTTCATTCCTAAGTTTATTAAAAAGTTTTTACAAAATTCTTTCCAATATTTAAACCACTCTAAGTCTGTACCTGGTTTGCAGAAGAATTCTAATTCCATTTGTTCAAATTCTCTAGTTCTAAAAGTAAAATTTCCTGGTGTTATTTCATTTCTAAATGCTTTTCCAATTTGTGCAATTCCCATTGGCATCTTTTTTCTAGTAGTTCTAAGAACGTTTTTAAAATCGACGAAAATTCCTTGTGCAGTTTCTGGTCTAAGATATACTGTTGATGTTGAATCTTCTGTAACTCCTTGAAATGTTTTAAACATTAAATTGAACTTTCTGATATTTGTAAAGTTCGTCTTTCCACAATTAGGACATGGAATTTTATTTTCATTTATATAGTTTACTAACTCTTCATCTGTCCATCCATCTGCTACTAGGTCTTTTTTGTTCTCATGAGCCCATTCTTCTATTAGTTTATC
>CANQLM010000077.1 GCA_947624735.1 uncultured Clostridia bacterium
CTGTAATCTACTAAACTCATAGTATAATCATGAAGTTTATTTATATATTCATCAAATTCATCAACAGTTAATGAAGCTTTTTCAGGTGAATGTAAATATGATTCAATACCTAAAGTACTGATATAAGAATCAGCTAAAGATTCTAATTCTTTAGGTAATTTATTAGTAGCATTTAATCTTTTTCCAACTATTCTTTCACCAACATAATTATCATCTTTTTCAGCTATTGAAGTAGGGTAAAATTGACTATTTTGATAAGTAGATTCTAATACAACAATATTTTTAGCATTGACACCAGTAACCCCAGCTATGCTACTTTGAATAGTATCTTTTGTAACATCTCTAAAGTTTTCATAATATCCATGTAAATCAATATCAGACATTTCATAGTTTCCACTTTGATAAAGATTATAAACATTTTCAAAATTATCTGCAAAACTTATAATTGCTTCAAGTTCTTCTTTAGAAAGTGAAGCCTGAGCGAGTGTTTCTGGACTAGAAACTATAGATTTTAATTTACTTGTATCTATTGATGTGTACTCTTGATTTTGATTAATTGATGGATTGCTATTAGAAATCCTAGAAATACCATAACTACCTAGTAAAACAACAGGAACACCTAATGCAATGCCTGCAATTAAAGATAGTGCTTTTATTTTAGTTGATTTAGAAGGCTTTCTATTTTTTAAAGAGTCCTTTAAATTTGTAAGCGTATAGCAATGACTAGCTTTAGAAGTCTTTGAAGATTGTTCTTTTTGGATAACTTCATCTCTATGTTTTTTTAGCATTTCACTTAATTGACTTGCTTGTTCTTCTTCATTCATATTCTTTAGTTATTAGTTAGATAAAATCTAACAATTCTCCTTTTTTATTTAAGTGTACCTTAATTAAGGTTCCAAATTTAAAAAAATTATAACATTAACAAAAAATATTTACAATACTTTTTTACAATGTTAAAATTAATAAAATAGAAAAATCTTTAATATATTAAAATATAATAAATAATCAGAAAAGGGGAAAATTATGTTAAACATTTTTAAAGCAATTATATTTGGAATAATCGAAGGAGTTACAGAATGGCTTCCAATAAGTAGTACAGGACATTTGATTTTAGCAGAAGCATTTATTAAATTCCAAAATCTATCAGAAGGATTTTGGGATATGTTTGAAGTTGTAATACAATTAGGAGCAATATTAGCGGTAGTTATTTTATATTTTAAAAATATCTGGCCAATAAAGAAAAAAGAATCAAAACACGGTGACAAGGGGTATAAATTTGATAAAGACATTTTAAATTTATGGGGAAAAATTATTGTATCTTGCATACCTGCAATAGCAATAGTTTTACTTGGAATAGATGATTTTGCAGATGAACATTTTTATAATCCAACTTGCATATCAATAATGCTTATTTTAGTAGGTGTAGCTTTTATAATCATAGAAAATATGAAAAAGAAAAAATCTAGAGTTTCAGATATAAAAGAGATTACATATAAAGATGCAGTAATAATAGGAATATTTCAATTAATTGCAGCAATCTTTCCAGGCACATCACGTTCTGGAGCAACAATAATAGGTGCACTTTTGATAGGAATTTCAAGAACTGTTTCAGCTGAATATACATTTTATTTAGCAATACCAGCAATGGCAGGAGCTAGCCTATTAAAAATATTAGATTTTGGATTAAAATTTACAGGAGAAGAATTAGCAGTTCTATTAGTAGGTACAATAGTTTCACTTGTTGTATCAATATTGATAATCAAGTTCTTAATGAATTATATCAAAAAGCATGACTTTAAAGTATTTGGATATTATAGGATTGCACTTGGAATTTTAGTAATTGCACTACTTTTAGCAGGAGTAATAAAATAAATATAAAAATCATAAAGATATAAACACTGGAATAAACTTAAAATAAAATTAAGTCTATCAAGGTGTTTATTTTTATGGGATTTTTAGAAGTTGTTTTAATTAGTGTAAGTTTAGCAATGGATGCTTTTGCAGTAGCAGTATGCAAAGGAATGGCTATGAAAAGAGGAACTACTAGAAAAGGTGTAATAATAGCCTTATATTTTGGAACATTCCAAGCATTAATGCCATTTATTGGATATACTTTAGGACTACGATTTGAAAAGGCAATAAATTCAATAGACCATTGGATTGCATTTGCACTTTTAGGAATCATTGGAATTAATATGATTAAAGAATCTTTAAAAAATGATGATGAAGACGTAAATGATGATGTCAGTTTCAAAACTATGTTTATATTAGCATTGGCAACTAGCATAGATGCATTAGCTGTTGGTGTTACATTTGCATTCTTAAGAGTCTACATATTTATTCCACTTATCTGTATAGGACTAATAACATTTGTAATGTCATTTTTAGGTGTAAAAATAGGAAACAAATTTGGTGAAAAATTAAAAAATAAATCAGAAATCTTGGGAGGAATAATTTTAATTCTAATGGGAATAAAAATATTATTAGACCATTTAAAAATAATTTGATTTTAATTAATGAAAAAACTTAATAAAAATTGATATATTAAAAATATATCATAATATAAATACTTTAACAATAATTTTAATAAAAAATTATATTACATTTTTGTAAAGAAATAAAAGTAGTAATCTTAAAATAAATACTTTAAATAGCATATCTAAGAGATTACTACTTTTTTATTAAGTTTTTTCATTAATAAAAATTAACATAATATTTTTTAGGCTTTAGGTTAATAAAAATTATCTGATGTAAAAGACAAAAGAAGCAATAAGAAAAAGAAAGAGGTAAAATCAAATGAAAAATTTAAAGGAAAAGGGAATAACATTAGTAGCATTAGTAGTAACAATAATAATAATGCTAATACTAGCAGGAATTACAATACGGAAATATTATAGGAGATAATGGATTATTTTCAAGAGTACAAAAAGCAGTAGCAAAATATCAAGAAGCACAAACAGAAGAAGAGGAAGAACTACAAAAATTAGAAACATATGTAACAGATTTTTCAATAGTAGGAGGAAGTACTGAAGGAGAAGGAACACTAGTAAAAATAACAAATTTAAAAGTAGAAGTATTAGAAGAAGAAAATATAAAAGTAACATTAACTATAGAGGGAGAAGCAAGTAAAATAGAATATAGTATAGATAATGGAAATACATGGAATTCAGGAAAAGATAATCCAACATCGAAAGAATATACCTTCGAAAATCAACCGATAGGAAGTTATGTTGTAAGAGTAAAAGTAACAGATAAAGAAGGAAAAAGTATAGAAGCAATAAGTGATATAGTAAGAGTAGGAATGATAACAACCGCAAAAGCAGAGGATGTGTTAGAAGGAAAAACATATATAACTGGCGAGGGCAAACTAGAAACAGGAAATATGGTAAATCATGGATTATTAGAGTGGTCAGAAAGTAATAAAAAATATACAGTTCCATCAGGATATTATACTGGAGGTACTATAGATAGTACAAAAAGTTATACAGACGGATATAATGATGGTTATAATGCATGTACTAAAGCTATAGAAACTAATACATATAATATAAATAAAAGGGACACCGGTACTGTTTCGCAAGTAACATATACAGCAAATATTAGTGGAAAAAGCTCAGCAAGTATATCTTTAACAATTACTAGTTTTTGTCCAAGTCCTGATCAAAGTACAAGATTAAATTGGTCTACAAATTCTAGTAATGGAATTGTTTATGGAAATTATACACAAGGTTATGATTATGCTCATGGAAAAACTGATTTTGTATCTCAAATTATTGATGTAACAGGAGCAACATATTTTACTGTTAGTATTCCAGTAATTTCTAATGGCGGTTCGACTTTTGATTTAGTCGGAACTATAAAATTTATTTAATTAAAATTATAAAATAAAATAAAAAACAGAAAAGAATATCAATCTAATTTTTTACAATTTACTTGATATTCTTTTTCTATTTGTGGTAATATATAGACAAATAAAAAAGGTGGAGGAAGTTATGGATAGTAAAGAAGAAAAAAGTAAGAAGGAGTCTAAAACAAAAGTTGAAAAAACAGATACTAAATCTTTTAGTAAAGTAAATTCAAAAGAAAAGAAAGAAGACTTATTTGCTAGTGTAGATAAAGAAAAAAAGACTCCAAAAAAAGAAAATGAAGTAATAAAAGGAACTGTTACAATAAACAAAAAAATTGAAGAAAAATCTAAAAATAAATCTAAAGGAAAAGCAGGTAAATGGATAGCATTAGTTGTTGCTGTTTTAATTGTAGTTGCAATAATTGTTGGAGTAGTATTTTTCTTAAGAACACCATATTTTGCAGTAATGAAATCATTAAATGCAATGAAAAGTGGAAATATTGAAGCAATTAACGAACATATGTCTTATCAAGGCCTAATGAATTCACTTATTGAAAATTTACAAACTGGTGAAGAAATGAGTGAACTAGAAAAAAATTGTTTTAGTGAATTTACTTTTAAAATTAATACAGTTAAAGTTGAAGGAGATGTAGCTACTGTAAACGTTGACACAACAAATAAAAACTTTAGAAATGCACTTACAAAATGGACACAAAAAATATATCAAAAATTTATTAATGGTGAAGATATATCAAATGAAGAAGGAAAAACACTATTAAATGAATGTTTATCAGACTCAACTATTGGAACAATATCAACTAATAAGGATTTAACATTAAATAAAGTAGATGACAAATGGCAATTACAAATAGATGAAAATTTACAAGATGCTATTTTCCCGGGAATTAGTGAAGTTGTAAATTCTATAGATGCATTAATTGAAGAATAAAAAATTAAATATAAAAATGTGAACCTAAAATGTTATAATTAACATTGAGGGTTCATTTTTATTAGAAATTATTTATTAATGAAAAAACTTAATAAAAATTAAGATATTAAAAATATATCATATTATCAAGAATTTAACAATAATTTAATAATAAAAAAATATTACAAATTTGTAAAAAAATAAAAAGTAGTAATCTCTAAATAAATGCCTTAAATAGCATATTTAAGAGATTACTATTTTTTTATTAAGTTTTTTCATTAATAAAACTTAACATAATATTTTCAAAAGTTTTAGTTTAATAAAAATTATCTGATGTAAAAGACAAAAGAAAGAGGTAAAATCAAATGAAAAATTTAAAGGAAAAGGGAATAACATTAGTAGCATTAGTAGTAACAATAATAATAATGCTAATACTAGCAGGAATTACAATACGGAAATGTTATAGGAGATAATGGATTATTTTTAAGAGTCCAAAAAGCAGTAGCAAAATATCAAGAAGCACAAACAGAAGAAGAAAATAGTTTAATGAAACTAGAAACATATGTAAATGGATTTTCAATAGCAAAAGGAGAAAGACAACAAACAACAGCAG
>CANQLM010000078.1 GCA_947624735.1 uncultured Clostridia bacterium
TTAATGTTTTGATAAATATCATTATATATGTGAGCAATTACAGTAGCAGGGTCTTCCGCTTTAGATACACCAGAGTTTTCAATAATTGCTTTAGTTAACTGTAATGAAATATCTTCTTTAGAAGTCATATGTATCACCACCTTTCATAAGTTGGTGTTCAGGCTCAAGAGAAATTATATAGTAAATTTATGAAAAACTCAATAAACAATATGTTAAACAAAACAATGAATAAGGAGGGAGAAAGATGGAAGAAAAAATTAAAAAACTATTAGAAATTTTAAAAGATTTACCATTGGGACAATGGAATCAAATAAAAAATGAAGTGGATATTGCATATAGAGATGTTGAATATAAAAAGGTTCCTAATTCACAGTTAGAAACCTTAAAAGAAAATTTAATTCATGAATTGAAGTTGTGATACATGAACATTATGACCATTACTTTCATAAGAAAGCCAAATAAATTGGTATTCGTCAATATTGTGTTCTCTTATCCAAGTGTAAGCTGGTTCATTAAAAATAGTATCATTATTTGTTAATTCAACCCAGCCTTTAAAAGGTAAATTAACAAATATTCTTCTAATATGAGACATTATAATCACCACCTTTCAGAAGCATTATAGCATAGGTGGGAAAAAGAAACAAATATAAAGGAGGAGGAAAATATGGAAGAACCAATAAAACCAGTAGAAGTTATAACTCCATTTGAAGCTGGTAAGATATTGCATAAAAATGCAGAGGCAATAAGAGCAGGGTTGAGACAATCAAGATTTCCTTTTGGAACGGCAATTCCACCAGAAAAAAAAGGAGGAAATTGGAACTACATAATTATTAAAAGTAAATTCCTAGAATATGTAGGAATAAAGGAGGGAAACAAATGAAAAAGCTTAAAAAAATATTTTTAAAAGCAATATTATACACGAGTGTTTATGCAATGTGGACAAGCATGTTAGTATATGGACTTATGCATATAACAGTTTACAAATAAAAGTAGGAGGAAACATAGATGATTACGTATTATCAAGAATTATTAAATGAATGTATTGATATAGCAGAATGGAAGGACAAGCATAAAAAGATGTTATTAACATTATTTAAAATGAATTATAAATTAAAAAGTTTGAAAGGGGGAAATTAAGATGTTTAAAATGTCTTTTTCAAAAACAATAATTAGACAAGGAGAAAAAATAACTGAGTTGGACAAAGAGAATAAAGCACTTTATGAAGAAAACAAAGAGCTAAGAATTGAAAATGAAGACTTAAAATTACAAAATTATCATTCAAAAATATTAGCTGAAGATACTTTAAATTTACTAAATTTATTGCAAGAAATTGATAATAAAGGCAATTCAGAAGATACCAAAAAGAAAGATAGAAATATAATTATCAATAATTTAAGAAAAAGAAATATAGACATAATAAAAGAACTAGCCGTCAACCAAACATACTAGTTCAAACAAAAAAATCTTATATAAATATATGACTTCTTATTCAATTATACACAAAGTTGAAGAAGAAGTCAATAGGAAGGAACGATTATTATGGAAGACTATATCGAAAATGATGAAGAAGATATTTTTGAATTAATAGCTGAAGAATGCTACTACGATGATAAATGGAGGGAGGAAAATGGAATTGAGTAATCAAGAATTAGTAGAAGTAAATACAAATGAATTGGATACAGAAATAAGTATGCTTAGTAATGATAATTTATTAGCAATGGCAGAACAGGCAGAAAGAAGAATAGAGGCAATTAAAAGAATAATGAGTGCATCATTAAAAATAACAAATGAGAATGACTGGGTTTTAATTGGAGGAGTTCCATATTTGCAAGAAAGTGGAGCAACCAAGGTAGCAAGATTATTTGGAATAGGTTGGAGTATAAGTGAGCCTATTTTAGAAACAGAAACAGACGGACATTTTACATATACATATAAAGGAAAATTTACTATGGGAGGAGTAAGCATAGAGGCAACAGGAAGCAGAAGTAGTAAAGATGAGTTTTTTACAGGAAAAGAAGATAAAGAAAAAGGGAAAATAGCTAAGAAACCACAAGATATCGATAAAAGAGATGTAAAGATATCAGCTTATACAAATTGCATTAACAATGGAATAAAAAGAATATTGCCACGGGTTAAGAAATTTAACAGTAGAAGATATGGCAAATGCTGGATTAGATTGCAACAAAATGAGAGGGTATGGATTTAAAGGAAATAGTAAAAATGCATCAACTACAGTAACAGGTAATTTTAAATGTGAACATTGTGGTGAAAATATAACATCACAAGAAGCAAGTTATAGTAGAGCAAATTACAAAAAGGAATTATGTAGAAAATGTCAAGCTCTTGCTAAGAAAGGAGAGTTAGATGGAAATACAGGAAATGAACAACAAAATAAAGGAGAACAAACAAAGAAAAATTAAATTATACCCTTGCAATAATTTAAGAGCTTCAAATATAGGACATCCTTGTGAAAGATATTTATATTTATCTATAAAAAATTGGGAGGATAAAAAACTTTATAATGAGACAACTCAATGTATTTTTGATTTAGGAAATAAGATAGAAGAATATGTAATACAAACTTTAAAAGATTCAGGATTTGAAGTTATAACTCCAACAGTAAGAGCATGGAAGGTTGAAAAACCTCTTGTGACTGGAAGGGAAGATTTAAGAATAAAACTAGAAGATGGACAATTTTATCCTGTAGAAGTAAAAGGATTGAGTCCACAAGAATGGGAAAAATTAAATTCAGTAGAAGACTTTTTAAATAGTAAAAAATATTATGTCAGAGCATATCCTGCTCAATTATATATTTATATGTTCCAATTTGGTAAAGAGAAAGGATATTTTGCTTTGTGTAATAAATTAACGGGTGAAATAAAATTAATAGAGGTAAAATTTGATTATGACTTTGCAGAACAACTACTACAAAAAGCAGAAAGAATATATAAATGTTTAGAAGAAGAAAGGTTACCAGAAAGTTGTGAAGATATAAGTGTATGTGAATATTGCGATTTAGCTCATGTATGTACTGCTAATATAAAAAGAGTAGAAACAGATGTAGATGTTTCAGGGGAACTTGATGAATTAGTAGACAAAAAGCAAGAATTATCAAAATATTATCAAGAATATGCAGAAGTAAATGATCAAATAAAAAAAGTTATTGGGGAAAGACAAAAAGTATTAAGCAATAAATATATTTTTGAAAAAAAGATTATTCACAAAAAAGAATATTTAGTACCAGAAAGAGATGAGACAAGAATAAATGTAAAGAGGTTGTAGATATGGAATTTGAAAAATTATATATGTTTAATCCTTTTACAATTCAAAATGCTGATAGTCAAAAGATAGCAGATACATATAGTAACTTACAAAAAGAATTAAAAAGTAATCCAGAAACAGGATTTGAAATAGCTAAAAATATAGAAATATATGCAAATATGAACTATTTAATTGGAGAGATGATTGCTAGAATACAACAAGAATATGATGAGAAAAAAACAGAAATATCCATAATTGAAAACAAACAAATTTACATTCAAAGAAAACAATGGCAAGAAACTCAAAAAGAAAAAGCACCAGCAATGAGCTATTTTGAAGCTATGGCAAAAGAATTTGTAAAAGAAGAAAGTAAAAAATTAGCAGAATTAGGCTCTAGATTATTTAGATTTAAAAAAGCATATGAGAGTATAGATAGCAAACAAAATGCCTTGAAAAAGAAAATAGAGGCGATTAGATATGAGATTTAATATAGTAACAGATTTAAGTAATAGTTTTAATCCTTATCCAAAGAATGAAAGAATTAAAAATCAAAAATTAATAAATAACAAAAAACACGATTGTGAATATTGTGGAAAAAAGAATTGTTGGACAAATACACATCATATTAAAAGTAAAGGTGCAAGTGGAGATGACACAGAAGACAATTTAATTGAATTATGTGGAAATTGTCACAGAAAAGTTCATGATGGAATTATTACAAAAGAAATATTAGAAAAAATAAAAAATAGGAGGAAAAGAAAATGAATAATAAAAAAATAATAATTTTAGGAAGTATTTTAGGAGTAATTATATTGATAATATTAATAACAATATTTTCAAGTATAACAACAGTTCCTACTGGATATGTAGGAGTAAAAACAAGGTTTGGAAAAGTACAAGATGATGTAATCCAAGAAGGTTTAAATATGAAAGTACCATTTATAGAAAAGATAGTAAAAATTGATTGTAGAACACAAAAAATAGAAACAAATTCAGAAGGTTCAACAAAAGATATGCAGACAGTAAATATAGCAGTAGCAATAAATTATAATGTAAATAAAGATACAGCGAATACATTATATAGAGAAGTTGGAACTGATTATACAAATATAATTATAAATCCAGCGATATTAGAAGCAATTAAATCTTCAATGGCAGGATATACAGCAGAAGAACTTATTACTAAAAGAGCAGAAGTTTCAAATGAAATACAAGAAAGTATTATAAATAAAATTGCAAATAAAGGTTTTACTATAACAGAATTTAATATTACTAATATTGATTTTTCTGAACAATATGACCAAGCTATTGAAACAAAGGCAGTAAAACAACAAGAAGTAATGACAGCACAAGCAGAACTTGAAAAACAAAAAATACAAAATGAAAAAGAAATATCAGAAGCAGAAAAAGATGCAAAAGTTATGGAATTGCAAAACGCTCAAATAACAGAAAATACATTAAAATTGAAAGAATTAGAAGTACAACAAAAATTAATAGAAAAATGGAATGGACAACTTCCTACAACAAGTTTAGGAGATAATATACCAATGTTAAATATAAATAAATAGATATAACAACTGGGGATTAGACAAAAGTTTAATCCCTATATTTTACGAAAGGAGAAAAGATGGCAAGAAAAAGAATGTTTGATAATGACATTATAAATCAAGATAACTTTTTAGAGCTTCCATCAGAAGCAAAAGCCTTGTATTTTTTATTAGGAATGGAAGCAGATGATGAAGGATTTATAACTCCAAAAAGAGTATTAAGAATGCACAATATAAATAATGACAATTTAAGAATACTAATTGCAAAGGGATATTTAATACCATTTGAAAGTGGCGTGGTAGTTATTACAGATTGGAAAAGAAACAATTATTTAGATAAAAACAAAACTAAACCAACAGTTTATATAGATGAAATAAAAATGTTAGATTTTGATAATGAAAAACAAAGATATGTATTAAAGACAGATTTGTCAGTAGTTAAACTACAGTTAACCAAAAGTTTAACAAAAGTTAATAAAAAGTTTACGCAGTATAGAGTAGAAGAGAATAGTATAGAAGAGAATAGTATAGAA
>CANQLM010000079.1 GCA_947624735.1 uncultured Clostridia bacterium
AGAGGAATGAAATTAATTGCTTCTCCTGTTAAACAATATGCGTTAGAAAAAAATCTCAAAGTTTTTCAACCTTTAAAAGTTAGAAATAATTCTGACTTTATAAATGAGATAAGAGAGTTACAACCTGATTTATTATGTGTTGTAGCTTATGGAAAAATTTTACCAAAAGAGCTTTTAGATATTCCTAAATATGGAGCAATTAATGTTCATGGTTCACTTCTTCCAAAATATAGAGGTGCTGCACCAATACAATGGGCAGTTTTAAATGGAGATAAAGAAACAGGCATAACGACAATGTTTATGGATGAAGGTATGGACACAGGAGATATGATTTTAAAAGAAAAAGTTCAAATAGGAGATAATGAAACTACAGGAGAACTTTGGAATAGATTATCTCTAATTGGAGCAAAACTTTTAGTAGAAACAGTAAAAAGGATAGATGATATTTCTAAATCCGTTGAAAGCAAATCATTAAATAACATTAAAGAAGAAATTAAAAATAAAATAGGTGCAGTAAAACAGGAAGGCGAATTTACTTTAGCACCGATGTTAGATAAAGGAATGGCTAAAATAGATTGGAACAAGAGTGCTAAAGAAATAAAAAACTTAGTAAGGGGATTAAATCCTATTATGGGTGCATATACCTTTTTAGATGGCAAAAAAATAAAACTATGGAAAGTAGATATTGCAAATGATGTAGAAGCAAAAGAAAAAGCAAATGGGGATATAGTTTTAGCAGATAAGAAAAAAGGACTATTTATAAAAACTGGTGATGGAGTAATAAGTGTACTTGAAATTCAGGGAGAAAATTCAAAAAGAATGGATATAAAAAGTTTTTTAAATGGAAACAACTTAAATGAAAATATGAAATTCTTAAATTAATAATATAAAATAGAAAATGGGGCTTAATGGGCTGTTCTACAAAAAGTAGATAGTAAATCAAAAAGTCCCTTTTTACTATTTATAGATAAGCATTTAACTTATCGATATTTTCTCTTTGAAACTTATTAAATTTCTTTAAAAGTTCAGTAGTATCTTTTTCAATATCTAAATTAGCATTTAATATTTTTTGAACTTCAATAACACCCATTAAAGTTCCTTGAATCATCATTTCAGCAATATGAGAAGTGGTTCTATCTTTCATTAAATTCATCTTAATACCACAATAACTCATCATTTTTGCATGCGCAGGAGCGCAATCTGGAACTTCACCATATTTTTCAAAATGTTGATTTACTTGTGACAAAATATTAGAATATTGAGAGTACATTGCAACAAGCATCTTCTTCATATCTTGGTCGTAAATTTTATTTGTTAAAAAAGATATGCTACTCATTCCCATTTGTGCAATTCTACTTACTTCGTTCAAAATTACTAAATCAAGATTGATACTATCAGAGTCAAAAGTTGTGTAGTCAAAGTCATTAGAAACCTCACTATCTGAAGATTCATCATCATGTTTATGTTTTCTAGAATCAGAGACATTGTCAGGTATATTGCTTTGTTCCTTATCCTCTCCTGAATCCACAGGGACACTTTCAGAGCTATTTTTGAGAGATTTACTTTTATCCATATTTATCCTCCAAACTAAATAAAAATTAATTTATATGTATTTTGTCCAAAATTTGAAATAATATTATTGAAATAAGCAAAAAACTAAGATATACTAAAAGAAAAATTATTAAGGTTTATAGATAAAACCATAAAAATCTAAATTAAATTTTTAAGGAAATAAATATGGAGTGGTCTAAAGAACAAATACAAGCAATTGAAAAAACAGGAGCAAATATTTTAGTTTCAGCTTCAGCAGGTTCAGGAAAAACAGCAGTTTTAGTCGCAAGAATAATAAATAAAGTAGTTAATCAAAAAATAGACATTGATAAACTTTTAGTTGTAACTTTTACAAATGCAGCTGCAAGTGAAATGAAACAAAGAATTTTAGACGCAATTTATGAAAAAATAGATGAAAATCCAAATGACGAATATTTGCAAAAACAAATTCTACTTTTAAATAGAGCACATATAAGTACAATTCACTCATTTTGCTTAGACGTAATAAGAAATAACTTTTTTGAACTTGGAATACCAGCTAAATTTAGGGTAGCAGATACTGCTGAAATCGAAATAATGAAACAAGAAGTAATTGAAGATATTTTTGAAGAAAAGTATGAAGAACAAAATTCTGATTTCTTAAAACTACTTGAACTTTATACAACATATAAAGATGACACTCCACTAAAAGAAATAATTTTAAGCATATATGATTTTACAAGATGTGTTCCATTTCCGGAAAAATGGTTGGAAGAAAAAATAGAAGAATTTAATTTAAGCGAAGATAAAGATTTTTCAAATACAGTATGGGGAAAAATGCTTCTAAATAAGGCAAAACAACTTATAGATGATACACTTATTAATCTTGATAGTGCTAAAAGCAAAGTGGCAAATAATATAGATTTGGCAGATTGCTATACTCAGCTTGCTAAAGACTATGACGACATTGCAAATATTAAAACAGATAGTTGGGATAATTTATATCTAGGAGTAAATTCTAAGGGATTTGATAGATGGTCGCTTAAGAAAAAAATGGACGAAAGCTCTAAAGAGTTAAAAGATGAAGCAAAAATAAATAGAGATGAAGCTAGAGAAATATTTGAAAAGCAACTTAAGCCTATTGTAACATTAAATTCAAAAGATGCTATAAATGATTTAAAAGAAATGTATCCAGTTTTATTAGCATTAAAAAATATAGTAATAGAATTTACACAAGAATTTGAAAAAAGAAAAAGAGAAAAAAATATAGTAGATTTTTCTGATATAGAGCATATGGCATTAAAACTTTTAGTAAATGAGGATAATACCAAAACTAAAATAGCTGAAAAATATGATTTTGAAGAAGTATTAATAGACGAATACCAAGACTCTAACTTAGTTCAAGAAGCAATTTTAAAAAGTGTATCTAATGGAAAAAATATTTTTATGGTTGGAGATGTAAAACAAAGCATTTACAGATTTAGACAAGCTAGACCAGATTTATTTTTAGATAAATATGAAAAGTATAAAAAGATTCAGGATAGTGATGAAAATTTAAAAGAAAACACCAAAATCCAACTTTATAATAATTATAGAAGTAGAGAAAATGTATTAGATATAACAAACCAAATTTTCCAAAATATAATGAGTAAAGAATTAGGAGAAATAGACTATACTCAAGAAGAATATTTAAACTTTTCAGGAAAATTTGAATCACCAAAACTTGACTGCTTGGCAGAACTTAATATCATAGAAACAAAAACAGATTCTGAAGAAAATGATATAACAGAAAATTTAGAAGATGATGATGCAGTTGTAGAAAAATCTGTTTTAGAAGCAAGATTTGTTGCAAAAAGAATCAAAGAATTAGAAGCACAAGGTATTAATTATAAAGATATGGTAATTTTATTAAGAAGTACATCTAGAGAAGCACCTGTATATGAGAAAGAATTACTAGAACAAGGAATACCAGTATTTTCAGATACAGCATCTGAATTCTTAGAATCAATTGAAATAAATACAATTTTATCTTTATTAAAAATTATTGATAATCCTTTGCAAGATATTCCACTTGTTACTGTATTAAGGTCTCCAATATGTGGATTTACTGAAAATGAACTTGTGGAAATACGACTAAATGATACTCAAGCACCATACTATAATGCACTAGTAAAAACTGATACAGAAAAAGTAAAAAAATTCTTACAGTTAGTAGAAAACTTAAAAAAGGCTCAAAAAGAACTTCCACTAGATGAACTAATATGGAAAATCTATTCTGAAACAGGTTATTATCATTATGTACGACTTATGCCAAACGGAAAATTGAGGCAAGCAAACTTAAAAAAACTTTTTGAAAAAGCAAAAGATTATGAAAAAATAAGTTTTAAAGGATTATTTAATTTCATTAACTTTATAGAAAAAGTATCACAGAACTCGTCTAATATGCAAGAAGCAAAAATAATTGGTGAAAATGATGATGTCGTTAGAATAATGAGCATACATAAAAGCAAAGGACTTGAATTTCCAATAGTATTTTTATGTGGAGTTGATAAGAAAATTAACTTAGAAGATATAAAAGACAAAATTATGCTAGACCAAGAGTTAGGGTTAGGAGTTAATTATATAGGTAGTGGAATGGAATATCCAACTCTAAGTAAAGAAGCAATAAAACTAAAAATGAAAAATGAAGCAATTTCAGAAGATATGAGAGTTTTATATGTTGCACTTACTAGAGCAAAAGAAAAATTAATCATAGTTTCAGCAGATAAAAATGTTAGAGAAAGTTTAGAAAAAAAGAGTAAAGAAATACAAAAATATAAATTAGTAAATAATAAAATAAATCCAAAATTAGTAGAAAAATATATTAGATATTTGGACTGGATGGAACTTGTATATTTATATAATTCTAATGTAAAATTAAAACTAGAAATTATTGATAGAAAAACTTTAGGAAAATATAAAAAGAAAGAAAAAATAACAAATGATATAGACTTATCAGACATAAAAATTGACGAGCAAAAATATAAAGAGATTGACAAATTATTAAATTGGGAGTATGAATTTAAAGATTCGATAGAAGTTCCAAGTAAAACCTCAGTAACAGCTTTAAAAGAAGAAAATATAAACAAGACCGAAAATTTAAATCAAAAAATAGATAATATATATGATAATTTTGAACGAAAGAAAAGTAACATAACAGGAGCAAGGTTAGGAACACTTATTCATTTAGCTTTGCAAAAAATTGATAATACTTTTGAAAACATAGAAAGTTTATTAGAAAAACTAAAAATTACGCAAGAAGAAAAAGATGCATTATTAAAAAATAAGGAAATTATAGAAAACTTTGTAAATTCCGAACTTTTTGAAGATTTAAAAAATGCCAAAGAAATACATAGAGAAACACCATTTTATATGAATATTCCTTATAAAGATACAAAAGAAAAAGTGTTAGTTCAAGGTATAATTGATTTATATTATGTAGATAAAGATGGAAATATAATACTTGTAGACTATAAAACAGATAGAAATGTGGATGAAAATACTTTAATTGAAAGATATAAATTTCAGTTAAATTTATATAAAAATGCAATAGAAAATTCATTAAACAAAAAAATATATAAAGTATTAATATATTCTACTTTCTTAAATAAATCAGTAGAATTAACAAGTAATTAAATTTACAAATTAGGAGACTAACTATTAAAAGTCAAGACATTTTATAAAAATAATTAAAATTGGAAAAAATCCCATGCCAAAAAGGTCT
>CANQLM010000080.1 GCA_947624735.1 uncultured Clostridia bacterium
ATGTTTCTTAAATATATGAAATATCATTTTGGACAAACTAAAGAGAATGATTTTGATAAGATTGATATTTCGGACTTTACTGTTAATGATTTAGAAAAAATTACTCAAGATGATATACATGCTTTTATTTCGTACTTATCTATTAATCGTAGATGTGGTCCTGCAACTTGTGCAAGAAAAATCTCAACAATTAGAATATTTTTTAAATATTTAACTATTACAACAAATACTATAAAAAATAATCCTGCTCAGAATCTTGAAACTCCTAAATTAAACAAAAGATTGCCTAAATATCTTACTTTAGAAGATAGTCAAAAACTACTTGATACTTCAGCTAATGATGAAGAAAGTAAAAATAAAGAAAGAAACTTTGCAATTATTACTTTATTTTTAAATTGTGGTATGCGTCTTTCTGAACTTGTTGGAATTAATATTTCAGATATTAAATTTGATGATTACAAGCTTACTGTAATAGGAAAAGGAAACAAAGAACGTACTATTTATTTAAATAATGCTTGTGTTAGTGCATTAAAGCAGTATTTAAATGTAAGACCTACAAATGCAAAAAAAGATTTAAAAAATTCAGATAAAGCACTATTTTTAAGTGGTTATAGACAAAGAATCAGTAAAAGAACAGTTGAAGATGTTGTTTCTAAAGAATTGCAAAAAGCTGGCTTGGACACAACTAAATATTCTACTCATAAACTAAGACATACTGCTGCAACTCTAATGTATAAGTATGGCCAAGTAGATATTAGAGCTCTTCAGGAACTTTTAGGACACCAAAGCATATCTACTACAGAAATTTATACCCATGTTGACAATGAACAAGTTAGAAATGCTGTTGAAGCAAATCCTCTTGCAAATTTTAAATAAAAAATCAAATGTGTGCTTGTATAACTAAAAATATTATAGACCAAAAGAATATTCTTTTGGTCCGTTTTTTTATTTTAAATCATAGAATATATTATAGTTTATGATATTAAGTATTTTGTATAAATTATTTTATTTATAAAGGAGTTTTATTATAAAAAATGTAAATATAATTTTTGGTATTACTGGCACCTTAGATGCCTTTCCTAAAATAATTATAAAAATCAAAGAATTAGTACATAATGGAGCTAATGTTTTTCCTATTATGTCTTTTTATTCATATAATTTGTGTATGCATATTAGTAAAGAAAATTATATAAAACAAATTGAAGATATTACAAAAAATAAAATTATCCATTCTCTTAGGAAATGTGAAAATATTTCTAAAGAAATTAATGCAAACATTATGATTGTTGCACCAGCAAGTGGCAATAGTATTGCTAAAATTAGTAACTCTATAGCTGATACTCCGGTAACTCTTGCAGTTAAATCTCATATTAAATTGAAGAAGCCCCTTGTAATCTTTATTTATGCAAATGATGGTTTAAGTTACAATGCGTGTAATATAGCAAATTTAATGAATAAAAAGCATATATTTATTGTTCCATTCAGACAAGAAAATCCAATTACTAAACCTTATTCTATTTCTTCTGACCCGGAATATATAATAAAGACAATTTCTTTTGCATTAAATGATGAACAAGTTGAACCATTATTACTATAATTTATAAAAAGAAGAGCTTTTATATTTCAATTATGCTCTTCCTTAATTTGATATATTAATTACTTTACATTACTTTTTAAATACTCAAAAATAAAATTATTTAAATCTCCGTCCATAACTCTTTGCACGTCTCCAACTTCATAACCTGTCCTGTGGTCTTTTACCAAAGTATATGGACAAAATACATAAGAACGTATCTGACTTCCCCATGCAATATCCATTTGAGTACCTTTTAGGTCTTCTATTCTTTCTTTATTTTCTTTTTCTTTTAAATTAATTAACTTAGATTTAAGCATTTTCATTGCTGTATCTTTGTTTTGAAATTGACTTCTTTCTGTTTGACAACTTACTACAATTCCTGTAGGTATATGGGTAAGTCTAACAGCAGAAGATGTTTTATTAATATGCTGTCCACCTGCACCTGAAGCTCTATATACATCCATTTTTATATCATCTGGATTAATATAAACATCTAAATCATCACTAATCTCGGGTAATACTTCAAGAGAAGCAAAAGATGTATGTCTTCTACCACCACTATCAAATGGTGAAATTCTAACTAATCTATGTACTCCATGCTCAGACTTTAGATATCCATAAGCATATTCTCCTGAAACTAAAAATGTTACACTTTTAAGTCCTGCTTCTTCCCCATCTAAATAATCAAGTTCTTCTATTTTAAATCCATTTGCATCAGCCCATCTAGTGTACATTCTGTAAAGCATTTCCGCCCAGTCTTGGGCCTCTGTACCACCTGCACCAGGATGAATTGTAATAATAGCATTATTTTTATCATATTTTTCTGATAAAAGTGTAGATATTTCCAAAGAATCTATTTTAGAATTAGTATGTTCTAGCATTTTTTCTAATTCTTTTTGTATCTCTTCGTCGCTCTCCTCTTTAATCAATTCTAACATTTCTGAAACAGTTTTTACATCTTTTTCTACATCTTTAAAATTTTCTATTTTCTTCTTTAATTCTGATATTTTAGAAAGAACCTTACTTGAGCCTTCGCTATCAGACCAAAAATCCTGATTTTCTGTTTGTTTTTCAAGTTCTTTTAATTCTTGCTCTAAATTATCAACTTTAAGAGATTTAGAAATTTCGTTTATTCTATTTATTTGATTTTCATTTATTTTATATGCTTCTTCTATATCAAACATAAATACTCCTTAAACAATTATGTTATACCTAATTTTATCAACAATTATAATATTAGTCAATTATTTATTTTAATATATAACCAATAAGTATCCTTAGGCATATACAAAACTATATATACAAAGGAAGAGGCCGTGCTAGTAGCACGACCTCTAAGGGGTGTTTACTGGTCCCATACCTTATAGAAGATATGGTCTCCAATTTGTACCTTGCATTTGATACTGTTTCTTTCCATAAGTGCAGATTCAGAGCAGTATTTTGGATTGTAGAAGAATAACGCTCCACCTTCTGCATACTTTTCAGGGTCAAGTCCAAGTCTTACAGCTTCTTGCCAGAGAAGTTCTTCAGTCGGATCATATCCGTTCAGTGCATCTTGAGTTGCTTTAATCGTCTTTTCAGGAATGTTCTCGTACTCAATCACATAAGGCTTTGATGTCATAATGTAGACATTTCCGTTCTTGACGCTAGAGAATGCACCTTTCTGAGTCATAACTCCTTCAAATGTGTCTGGAAAATTTTCACTTGCTTGCCGGTTAAGGATAACTGCCGCAACGGCAACTTGTCCTTCATAGTCTTGATTTCCAGATTCTGCATAGGTCAGTTTACACCGAGTTTCAAATTCTTCTTGATTAATTTCTTGAACTTCAGAATTTGTTGCTTGAATTTCTTCTTGTTTTTCAATGTTAGCTATCTGATTGCTCTCTTCAGGCTCAGTGTTAACTTCTTGGATGCTTACAAAACTTTGTTGTCTGTCTTGCTCGTTAGTTTGTTTTATTGTGTTTCCGATGTCCTTATCTTCTAATACCACACTAGTAGTATTATACTGCATTGCATTGTTGAAGATAAAGGAACTTGCTGTAGGGATAGGCCCTTCTTGGGGCTCATTTACTTGTTCTTGCAAGGTTAATGCTTGGGATTCTTGAATGGCTTGAGGCTTGTCTCCCTTCCCTTCATCCATTATAGATGTGAACATAAGTGGTAGAGATATTAAAATCCCTACAAGGATGGAAGCATAGACCTTTAAGTCATTCTTTTTTCTTCTGTACATTTTATACACTCCTTTAAAATATGGTGTATATATATTATAGCACATTTTACATAATATTTCAAATTATGTAAAATGTGCTATAATCAAGAATTTATATTAAAAACTTATTATTTTATTATACATATTTATTGCATAGTTATCTGTCATACCTGATATATAGTATATAATTGCTTGTTTGAAATCTGTTTCATTTTCAATATTGAAAACAACTTTGTTTTTACAAATTTCATATCTATCATAATTCCAATACATTTTTAGCCATTTTTCAAAATCTTTTATAATTTCTGGATACATTTTTGCAATATGTTCTTTATCAGTATAATATTTCTTCAATGTATTGTATATGGTCATAATTACTAGTTCAAAATAATTTGTTGAAGGTTGCATTCTTTCAGCTGAATATATATATTTATAATTGAAATCTTTCAATTTTTTTATATATTCAAAAGATTTACTAGAAAACTGTAAACCTGCATTCTCATTACTATTTTCACACAAATCATATATTAAATTATTGATTATAATAGTATTGTTTAAAGCATCATTTTCACTTAAATCCATTATATCTCTTAACTCTTTTAGATGTCTATCTAAAATTCCTATAGTAATAGCATCTTGTATATCTCTACCTAGATATGCTATTTTATCTGCAATTTTTACTACACAACCTTCCCAAGTATATGGACTATATTGATTAGGAAAATTATAATCATATAAACTGATATATTCATCTCTTGGCTTCAAGCCATTTTCATCAATTTCACCACAATGCGAAATAATACCGTCTTTTACAGCATATGTAAGATTAAGATTTTGTAACTTTTGCTTATCATCTTCTAATAGAACTATTTTATCAACCATTTCTAATCCATTTTTTTCATGCCAAAATGTTTTCCCTATATCCTTTTTTGAAATTTCAGATAGTATTTTTTCTCCTTGATGCCCAAACGGACTATGTCCAATATCATGAGCCATCGCAATTGCTTTTGTAAGTTTTGTATTTAGGCCTAGATATTCTGCAATTGTATTACTAATTGACTCAACTAAAATTATATGTTCCATTCTAGTACATATATGGTCATTTGTTGGTGAAAAAAATACTTGTGTTTTATGTTTCATTCTTCTAAAAGCAAGACTATGTATTATTCTTGTATAGTCTCTTTCAAATTCAGATCGAATGTCATTTCCTCTTGAATATAATTCATTTTCACGTTTAATAGCATTATTCCATTTTTGACTTTCTTCTGTTGTAGCTTGATTCTTTAAAATATTTTTCATACTTTTAATCCCATTATTTATTCTCCAATAAAAAGTATTAAGCATTTTTTCC
>CANQLM010000081.1 GCA_947624735.1 uncultured Clostridia bacterium
AAATTATTGACTTTTTAGCATTTTTCTTATATACTTTGAGCTATAAAATACAAAAACAATCAAAAGAAAATGAATTATATTAAGAATTTTAAAGTATTAGGAGAGTACAATATGAAAAAATTAGTTATAACTGTACTAATAATATTATTAATAGTTTTTTCAGCTAATATAGTTTTAGCAACTACTGGAACAGTTAATACTCAAGGTCTTAATTTAAGAGATGGAGCAAGTACATCTGGTACAAATATAATTACAAAAATTGATAAAAATGAAGTCTTAAATATACAAGAAGATTTGGGAGACTGGTATAAGGTAACTTATAAAGACTATACAGGGTATGTAAGTAAGCAATATGTTGATAAAAATGTGGAAAGCACAAATAATGAAGAGCCAAATGATGAAAATCCACAAGGTAATTCTGGAACATCAAATCTAGAAAAGGGACAAGGCAAAATTCTAACAGAATCAAAAGTATATGTTCTTCCATTACTTAATTCAACACAAATATCAACTATTAAATCAAATGAAATAGTAACAATAATATCAGAAGTAGGTAATTGGAAATATATTCAAAATAGCCAAATATCAGGTTGGATTATAGCAAATAATATAGAAGGTTCTTTAAAAGCTGAAGATAATAATACAAGTGTTGAGAAACCAAACAATAACGAGAATAATTCAGTAGAAAATAATCCACAAAATGAAATAAATAATAATGAGAATAATGAAGAAAACAACCAAGAGAATAACCAACAAAACAATCAAGAAAACAATCAACAAAATAATCAAGTAAACAATCAAGAAAATGCAAGCATAACATATCCAACATCATTGTATGTAAATGTTGATGCAGTCAATATTAGACAAGAACCAACAACAAGTTCTTCAATAGTTGCAAGTGTTGGACTTAATACACCAGTTAGAGTTACTGGAGAAGAAGGAGACTGGTATAAAGCAGAAGTTAGCGATGGAAAAGGCTATATAATGAAAAAATACTTGTCAACAAGCAAAAAGTAAAGTTTTAATTTAAACAACTAAAAAATAAAATTTTATTTTCAACAACTAAAATTCTCATTTAAATAAACAAAGGTTTTAAAAATATATGAATACAAATTAAATAGGGGCACAGAAAGGTTTTTATGAAAATACGATTAATGTGTACCCTAGCGATAATCTTAATAGTGCTTATAATAGGGCTACACCATATTCGGTGTAGTCTTTTTTGAGTATACTGGTAAAAAAGAGGGAACTTTTATAGTAGAAATAAATAGCGAACCACAAGAAAAAAATTATTACAATGTATACAATGGAAAAATCGATGGAAAAGAATTTTTAATATATATACAAAAAGAGTCAGAAAGCTTAGACTATGGAGATGTTATAAAAGTAGAAGCAAAATTTAATAAGCCTCAAAAAGCAAGGAATACAGGTGGATTTGATTATGATTTATATCTAAAATCTAAAAAAATTTATGGAATATTTAAAGTAGATAAAATAATTGAAGTCAAAAAAACTAAACAGATTCCATTAATAAACAAAATTCAAAGGTATATTAAAAATAATTTTGAAAAAAATCTAAGCAAAGAAAATTATGCATTAGCCACTGCTTTACTTTTAGGAGATAAAAGCAATTTACAAGAAGATGTACAGGATAATTTTAGAAATGCCAATTTAACTCATTTGTTGGCAATCTCAGGAGCACATTTTTCATATATAATTTTAATTGTAACATTCTTGAGCAAAAAAATTCATAACAAACGAATAGAGCAAATTGTAATAATACTTGCTATAATCTTTTTTATGAAATTAACAGGCGGAACTCCATCAGTTGTAAGAGCAGGAATAATGAGTATAATACTTATACTTTCAAGTATATTTAAAAGAAAAAATGACGTATATACAAGTATGGCAATTTCACTAATATTACAAATAATTAATAATCCATACGTAATTTTTGACTTAGGATTAATTCTTTCTTATAGTGGAGTTCTAGGAATATTATTATTTAATAAATTTTTTATCAAGTTAGTAAAGGTAAAAATAGTTGCAGTTACACTATCTGCTAATGCTTTTATTATCCCAATAATGATATATGAATTTAATACAATTTCATTTACATTTATAATCTCAAATATTTTAGCATCAGGGCTTTTAGGAATAATAATTATAATCGAATTTATTGTGTCTATCATAAAATTTAAACCAATCTTTATATTATTAGACATAAGTTTATCCTTGCTTATGAAAATAGCTGATTTTTGTTCTAAATTACTGCTTTCAAAAGTATATGTTACAACACAAACAATTTTTATAGTAATTGCAATATACATTATAATATTTTTAATAGTAAAAATGAGAAAAAAGTCAATTCCACTAATTGTAATTTGCGTATTTATTTTTACTTTGGGTTTGAACATTTATAATTACAACAATTTAGGAAAAGATATATTGAAAATTAATTTCATAGATGTAGGACAAGGAGATAGTACACTTCTGATAAATAAAGGAACAACTATAATGATTGATACGGGTGGAAATTTGAATTCAGACTATGACATTGGTAAAAATGTTTTGCATAGATATTTGCTGTATAAGGGAATAAATAAATTAGATTATCTTATGATTTCACACTTTGATGCAGACCACTGTCAAGGCTCAATATTTTTATTAGAAAATATGAAAATAAAAAATTTAATTATATCGAAGCAAGCGAAAAACAGTGAATTATATGAAAGAATAATGAAAATAGCTAAGAAAAAGAAAATAAATATTATATATGTTAAAAAGGGAGATTTATTAAATATAGAAAATTTAAAAATAGAAATATTACATCCAAATGAAGAATTTATAACAGAAAATCCTTTGAATAATAATGCTATAGTATGTAAAGTAAGCTATTATGAAACTAAAATTTTATTTACTGGAGATGTTGAAAAAACAGCAGAAGAAAGATTATTAGATGAAGATCTTTCAGCAGATATTTTAAAAGTTGGTCATCATGGTTCTAAAACTTCAACTACAGAAAAGTTTTTAGAAGCGGTGAATCCCAAAATTGCACTAATTGGGGTTGGTGAGAATAATAAATTTGGACATCCAAATGATGATGTATTAAAAAGACTACAAAATATTGGGTGCAAAATTTATAGAACTGACCAAAATGGGGAAGTTGATATTCTGATAAATAAAAATTCAATTCATATAAATAAAATATTGTAATTTGATTAAAAATACTTGATTTTCTTACCATTTTATGATACAATTACTAACGTTGAAAAATACACACACAAATGGAGTATAAGATTGTTGCCAAAAAAGGTAGTCTTATATGAAGAAATTTGTGGAGGAAAAACAAAAAGGAGGAATTAAAAATGGCAGTAGTTGCAATGAAACAATTACTAGAAGCTGGTGTTCATTTTGGACATCAAACAAGAAGATGGGATCCAAGAATGGCTGAATATATATTCCAAGCTAGAAATGGTATTCACATCATCGACTTACAAAAGACATCTAAAAAATTAGATGAAGCATATGCATTTATGAAAGAACAAGCAGAAGAAGGAAAAACAGTTCTTTTCGTAGGAACAAAGAAACAATCTCAAGAATGCGTTAAAGAAGCAGCTGAAAAAAGCGGAATGTTCTATGTTAATGAAAGATGGTTAGGAGGAACTTTAACTAACTTCAAAACAATTAGAAAAAGAATTGACAGATTAACACAATTAGAAGCAATGGAGCAAGATGGAACATTTGATGTACTTCCTAAAAAAGAAGTAGTATTATTAAGAAAAGAAATGGAAAAACTAAATAAGAACTTAGGTGGAATTAAAGAAATGACACAAATTCCAGACGTTATATTCTTAGTAGATCCAAAGAAAGAACATATAGCAGTTATGGAAGCTAGAAAACTTAATATTCCAATAGTTGGACTAGTTGATACAAACTGTGATCCAAATGATGTAGATTACGTTATTCCAGGAAATGATGATGCTATAAGAGCAGTAAAATTAATTACTGATGTTATGGCAAATGCTATAATAGAAGGAAGACAAGGTGAAAGTTTAGAGACTGAAAGTGAAGCACAAGAAATGCAAGCTGATGAAGAACCACAAACAATGGAAGAAGTTGTAGCAGAAGCTGAGTCAGAAGTAAACGAATAATTTTATAAAAAAATTAAATAAATTAGATAGTATTGCTCAAATGTAATACTATCTAAAAATATAAATTAAGGAGGATAAAAGTATGATTACAGCAGCTCAAGTTAAAGAGTTAAGAGAAAAAACAGGTGCAGGAATGATGGACTGCAAAAAAGTTTTAACTGAAACAGATGGAAATGAAGAAAAAGCTATTGAATTATTACGTGAAAGAGGAATAATGAAAGCAGCTAAAAAATCTGATAGAATTGCAGCAGAAGGATTAGTTGCATCATATGTTACAGACGACAAAAAAGTAGGAGCATTAGTTGAAGTTAATGCTGAAACAGACTTCGTTGCTAAAAATGCAGATTTCCAAGAGTTTGTAAAGAATGTTGTAAAACAAGTTGCTTTAAATAATCCAAAAGATGTAGAAGAATTATTAGCACAAAAATCTCTTGAAGATGCAAACTTAACAGTTCAAGAAGTATTAACAAATAAAATTGCAACAATAGGTGAAAACATGCATATAAGAAGATTTGTTAGATTTGAAACAGAAAATGGAATGGTAGTAAGCTATATTCATGGAGAAGGAAAAATTGGTGTTTTAGCTGAAATGGAAGGTGCAGACGAAGTAGTTGGAAAAGACGTATGTATGCAAGTTGCAGCAGCTAAGCCAGAGTTTTTATCAGAAGAAGATGTTCCAGCTGACAGATTAGATAAAGAAAAAGAAATCTTAAAAGCACAAGTTATAAATGAAGGAAGACCAGAAGCAGTTGCAGACAAAATAGTAGCAGGAAGACTTGGAAAATTCTATTCAGAAATTTGTTTATTAGATCAAGAATTTGTTAAAGATCCAAGTAAAAAAGTAGGACAAATGGTTTCTGAAAAAAATGGTAAAGTTTTAAGATTTGCAAGATTTGAAAAAGGCGAAGGACTAGAAAAAAGAGAAGAAAACTTTGCTGAAGAAGTTGCAAAACAATTACAATAAAAAATAAAAGGGG
>CANQLM010000082.1 GCA_947624735.1 uncultured Clostridia bacterium
TCTGACACAATGGAAATTGCATCCATTCCCATAGTAGCACCTTTATTAGTTTCGTCTAAAACATTTAAATTTTGATTCTCCATACATACACTCCTTAATTAGAATAATATATAAATATTATTTACAAATATTAGAAAAATATTAATTAAATAGTAAATTTATTTTTCAAAAATATGACAAATTATTGAATAAATTTCAAAATAATTACAAATTTTTTTATTATTTCTATTGTAATAAATTTTTTGTTAATATATAATTTTATTAACTGTATTATAGTTTTACATAACAATGGAAAACACTTATAAATAAACGGAGGAAAATATGAAAGAAAAATTATTATTAAAAATCTTTTTAGTTGTTTTAGTTTTATTATTAATTTTTAATTTTGCAGAAGTAAAAGCATATACAGGAGAGGTTGATCCAAAACAATATATAACATTACCTGTATCTTTAACAGTATCAGAAGGAAAAGTACAAGGAACAATTAGCTTATCATCTGATGCAACTGGTTATAATATTGCATATCAAAAGGTAGACATAACAGAAACTCAATTTAATAATTTAGTAACTAAAAAAAGTGAATTAGAAAATTATATGGCTGGAGTTAATGAGCCTACAACAGTAGAGCAAATGAAGCAAGATTATTATGCTAGTGTACCCGATTTTACAAATTCTTGGGTAGAAACAAATAATTCATCTAATAATGTTCAAATAGATGTTAGTGAATATACTGATAATAAAATATATTTTGTATTATGGGTTAAAATTTCAAATGAAACAGATACATATTATAACTTTAATAACTATATGATAGAAATAGAGAATCAAGATAAAAGCAGTAGAGCAGGTAGTGAAAGTGAAGAAGAAGAATGGACAGATTTTTCAAAAGCAAAATTTGAGCTAAAGAAAAATGCAGGATCTGATGCTGTAATTGAAATATCTAATGTTACTCCTAAAGAAGGAAGCTATTATTTTTTATTAATAAATAATAATGATGCAAAACCAAATATAACAGGTTCAATATTTGATTATCCAAATAAAATAGGCTTGAGTTATAATAAAGATACTAATAAATTTAAGACAGGAGTAACAGTAGGTGATGAAGTAACTAAGAATGTGGAATTAAATCAGGATTTATATGTTACTGTTATTGAACAGGTTAGTGGAGGCAAAGAAAATGTTGTTTCATATGGAAACAAACTTGATAGATATGAAGAACCAAAATATCATGATGCTTTTAGTTCAACATTTATGACTAGCGAAGCAGACCAAATAGTAACTAGCTTTACTCATTCAGAAAAAAACGATAGAAAAATGCAATTAAAGGTTGGAAAAATTACTGATAATTCAATTTTACAAAAAATAAAAAATGAAGATTCATCTGGATTTTCAGATTTACTAAATTATGCAAAAGCAGATAATGGTATTTATGATGAAATAGTAGATGCTATAAAAAATAGCTCGTATGCACTAGAATATGATACAAGTCTAGGTAAAAGTAAATTAATAAATTTAGATGGCATACAAAATAATGAATATTATTATTTATATATAAAAACAGATGATGAAAACGGAAAATATATTTCTAATGAAGCAGTTACATTTGCTCAAGCTAAAGTGTCTACAATATGGAGATTGCTTTTCTATGGAACAGCAGACTTTGAATGGGCAGACTTTGGTAATGTAAATACTAATACTATAAAGGATAATACTGTAAAAGATGATGATGGTAAAGACGATACTGTAGCAAATGAAAAAATACCACAAACAGGTGCAAATGTATTTGCAATAACATTATATGGAGCAATTGTAGTTTCAATAGGAGCAATTTCATATATAGGTTATAAGAAAAATAAATTCTAATTTTATACTGATTATTTAGTAAAAAAATTATCCCTAATTTTAGGGATAATTTTTTAAGCTCTAAGTAAGGTAAACCAATTAGTAAAAACTCTTGTACTCATAGTTCCAAGTCCATATTTTTCAATATTTTCATTAGCGACTAAATTTACCATACCAATAACTTCTCCATTGCAAGTAAACTTAACTTCTCCAAGCTTAGTTCCAACTGTAATTGGTGCTGATATGTTATTATATATTTCAACACTTTGCTCAATATTTTGAGAATTTGCTTTTGGAAGAACTAAACCATAAGTTTCAGCGAAGACAGCCTCAGTTTCATTTTTTAAACCTTTTCCAATAGTTGCTTTTCCAACAGCATTACCTTTAATAGCTAAAGATTTATATTGATAATTAGAAAATCCATAATCTAATATTTTTTTAGCTTCTGCAAAACGAACAGCACTTGTTTCAGCTTTCATAACCACAGCAATTAAAGAAAGTCCGTTTCTAGTAGCTGATGCGGATAAATTGAACAAAGCAACAGAGGTAGAACCAGTTTTAAGTCCTGTACAACCTTCATAATTTCTAACGAGTTTATTTGTATTTACTAGTTGTGATTTTCCGTCTCTTAAACTATCCATATAAATAGTAGTATATTTAGTTATAGTAGGATGCTTTATTAAAAGTTCTCTAGACATTAAAGCTATATCATAAGGAGAAGTAACGTGTCCATCAGCATCTATACCATGACAATTGACAAAGTTAGTATCATTCATACCAAGAGATTTAGCTTTTTCATTCATTTTAGTAACAAATGCCTCTTCTGAGCCTTCTAGATATTCTGCCATAGCAACTGTGCAATCATTTGCAGAAACTACACATATAGCTTTAAGCATCTCATCAACAGTTAGTTCCTCTCGAGTGTCAAGCCATATTTGTGAACCACCCATTTTAGAAGCATTTTCACTACATGGAATTTTATCAGCAAGAGATATCCTGCCTGAATCTAAAGCTTCCATAATAAGAAGAACAGTCATAACTTTTGTCACAGAAGCTGGTCTTAATTTTTCATGAGCATTGTAATCGTACAAGATTTCACCAGAATTTTGCTCAATTAAAATAGCACCACCACAAGTTAAATTTAAAGGATTAGTTTGAACAGAATTACTTGTTTTTAATAAATTAGAAGTCTGATTTTGGGATTGCTGAAGAGCAGCAGCGAGCATTGTATCAGACACATTTGAATCTGAAATACTATTACTAGAAACTTCTGCCCAAACTGGAATGTCACTTGATGCAAAACAAATTGATACACTAGATATTATTAAAACCACAATTAGGCTTATTATAAATATTTTCTTTTTCATATGATGCATATCCTTTCTATATTAGAGTTTAAAATTGTCCTCTAATTATTAAATATTATGAAATTATAAAATAAATATGATAATTAATTACAAGTTCTTTTGCAATCAAAATTATAGATTTAGAGTAATCATTAAAGAGTCGTTGGGAAAATGTGTAAGATAAGGCAAAAAGTCATTAGGAAAATGTGTAAGTTAAGTAAAAAAGTCATTATAAAAATGTGATTTGCATAACAAAACAGCTAGGATTCAACAATACTAGCTGTTACTTTTTGCTCTTCACTATTCATATAAATTTTAATTGTTTTTCCGGTATTATTGGTAAATTTTAAATCTAAAGTACCATAAGATACAGAAGCATCTTTTCCTTCTTCAACATAAGCAACCTTTCTTTTGTGAGGATGTCTTTCATTAACTTCAATACCTTCTACATTCAGACAAGCATTATAAAGAGTAGTGCTAACTTGACAATTACCACCACCGAAACCTTTTGTAAGTTTTGTACCAATAATAACATCTGCCTCTTTATAACCTTTATCCTCAGTCGGTTCACCAATTATATCATTGAAAGAAAAACTATCGCCATTTTTTAAAGTTGTTCCATTAATTCTTTCACAACTAATTCTAATATTCTCTAATCTATTTTCATCACCAGCTAGTGGTGTAGAAAAAGAAGTAAGTTCCACTTCTGTTTGTTTATCTAATATTTCATTAGATGAGGGAATAGAAGTATTTTGCAAAGAATTTAAAACTTCTTCTTGCTTTTTATCTTCACTTTGCATATTTGAATTAGAATTACTAAAAAAGAAAATAGCTAATCCTACTAAAGCAATTATTAAAAGTATAATAAAAATAAATTTTGTATTTTTCATAAATCACACCTTTAATTATTCTTTTCAAAAAATTAAATTATATACATAAGAACAATAAAATATTGTAATTCAATATTATAAATTCATATTGACAAAATTCGATAAATTAACTATAATTAGTAATATAGAAAGAGGAAAATTAAATGGGAAAACTATGGAAAAAATTACTTTTCATTATTCTAATTGTAGCTTGTTTATTTAACATAGTATCAAAATTAGTAATGAGAAATTCGCTTCAAACTGAATTACAATCTACGTTAGATTACTTTTTTAATAAACAAAATACAGTAGAGAATACTGAAAATAATTAAATGGGCTGAATTTTATAACAATATTTCAGTCCATTTTTATATGAAAATAATTTATACAAATTTTGCATAAGAAAGTTATTTTTTATAAAAAATAGAGAGGAAAAATAAATGTTTGAAAAGCTAAAGAAAAATAAATATACACCATATATAATAATTTTAATATCATCAATTTTTATATCATTTATATTTTTTACAATGAATTTATCAGAATATAATGAGGCAAGAATTCATATTGCAAGAATCGTGTCAATTAAAGAAGTCATTTTAAAAGGAATTTTTCCAAGCTTTATTAGTCAAAAGCATATGCTTGGATTTGGTTATGCTTTAAATATTTTCTATGGACCACTCACAACATATATACCAATAATTATTTCATTTATAAGTAATAATTCAATTATAGCATTAAAAATATTTACATTTATAACTGTATTACTTTCTGGCTTTACGATGTACAATTTTTTACTTAAAATTTCAAAAAGAAAATTGATAGCATTAATAGGTGCAGTTATTTATATTAGTGCTCCTTATAAATTAACAGATATTTATTCAAGAAATGCAGTAGGTGAGTATACTTCATTCATATT
>CANQLM010000083.1 GCA_947624735.1 uncultured Clostridia bacterium
ATAGTAAGTAAATATTCCTGTAAGTATTAATATTACTAATACTGCTACAAGCATAATTTTCTTTTTTGAATTATTTTCTTTATCTTTTTGCTTATTTTTTTCTTTATTTTCTTGCATTTAGTTTTCTCCTCCTTCAATATTAGCCTGTGGTTCTGGATTGTCTTTATCTTTTTTTAGTTTTCCTTTAACTCTCTTTTTTACTTCTCCTAAATTTTTATCTTTTGGCTTTTCTTCTTTATCCTCTGGTTCTTCTTTCTTTTTCTCATCTGGTTTTTCTTTATTTTCTAAATTCTTTTCTAATTCTTTAATCTCTATAGTTGCTTTTATTAATTGCTTTTTCTTTATTAAGTCAGACCTCATTATTAATATTACTGCTACTATATAAATGTACGAAATTAATGTGTACATTATTTGGAAATAAGGCATATAGAAGTCTGTTAATATATTTACACAAGAATATATTAAATTTATTATTATAGGCAATGTTAATGCTGAAATTCCTATTGTAACTGCTTGAGAGTATTTTAATGTTATTTTTGCCATTTTGCTAATAATTATAACTAGCAAAGATAATGCTAATGCATCTATAAGTGAGCTTACTGTATAGATTAAATATGTTGCTCCAAATATCGATGCAAATATAACTGCTGAAAATCTTAAATTGTTGTCTTGAAATATATTAATTAAATTTTCTTTCGATATTTTGTCTATTTCATAATTGTTTCTTAAATCAGTATAACTAAGTTCTGTGGTTGTTCCATTTGAGGTCATAACTAATTTATCTTTTAAAGCAAATATAAAGTTACCATCATATTCTTCCATTTGCTCTTTATAATTATCTGTATTAGTAACATCATCATCTAATACAAGTTTTAATTTTAAGTCTTTATTTATTTCTAAAACAGTATTTTCACTATTTTCTAATACAAGACCATTTTCATCTATTGTAAAATTAGGAATATTTTCATTTGCATATTCGCAAACTTCATTTATTAATTCTCTTGTTTTATATGTCATAATTAATGATAATACTAATGTAAAAATTAGCATAAGTTCTAGTAAATAAATAATTGACCTTCTCATTTTTTCTGCTATAAGTAAGTTATACTTATCTAAGTCTTTAATGCTTAATATGATTTTTTTGAAAAATGGTATTTTCTTTTCCATTTTGGTAGTCCCCCTAATTAATTTTTTCAAGTTCTACTCCATTTTTAGTATCTTTAATAATATATCCTCTTAATTTTATTTCTTCTCTGATTTTATCTGCTTTTTCCCAGTTTTTATCTTGTTTTGCCTTATTTCTTTCTTCTAATAGTGTTTTTAATTCTTCAGAAATTTCAATTTCTTTTTTCAAATATTGTTTTGAGTTTATTAAATCTAGCCCTAATACTTCATCAAATTTTTCTAATAAGTGTGCATATTTTTCTGATTTAATATCACTTCTTATAATTTCCCAAACAACGCTCATTGCTAGAGGCATATTTAAATCATCATTAATTGCTTCATGAAATCTTGTTTCATATTCAGATACTATGTCATCTGAAACATCTTGCTTTGATTCAAGATTTTTTAAATATCCTTCTCTTAGTCTATTTAATGCTTTTTGAGAAGATAGTACTCCTTCAAATGTAAAGTTTAATTTATTTCTATAATGTGAACTATAACAAAATAATTTATATGCTAAGGGTTCTGCTCCTTTTTTTTCTAAGTCTGATAATCTATATATGTTTCCTAATGATTTTGACATTTTTCCGCCATCTACTAGTAAAAATTCGCAATGCATCCAAAAATTAGCTGGATTATGTCCAAAGGCACCTTTACATTGTGCGATTTCGTTTTCATGATGTACTGGTATGTGGTCCACACCTCCAGTATGAATGTCAAAATTTTCTCCTAAGAATTTTCTTCCCATAGTAGAACATTCTATATGCCATCCTGGATATGATTTCCCCCAAGGACTATCCCACTTCATTATATGATTTTCAGGTGCTTTTATCCAAAGTGCAAAATCATATGGATTTCTTTTTTCTGGGTCTACATCTATTCTTGCCCCATGTTCTTCTCCTGATACATCATTGTTTGAAAGAACTGGATATTTATCCAATTTAGATACATCAAAATAAATTCCTTTACTAGTTTCATATCCATAGCCATTGTCCATAATTTCTTTAACCATTTGTATCATTTCTTTGATGTTATCTGTTGCTTTAGTTATTTTTGTAGGTTTGTCAATATTAAGTGCTTCCATATCTTCCATAAAAGCCTTAGTATAAAATTCGGCTATTTCATATGGATTTTTGCCTTCTTTTTTCGCTGCTTTTTCCATTTTGTCTTCACCTGTATCAGCATCTGATGTTAGGTGTCCTACATCTGTTATATTCATTACGTGGTTAAGTTCAAAACCATTGTATTTTAGCATTCTTCTAAGATTATCCATAAAGATATATGCTCTAAAATTTCCTATATGGGCATAGCTGTAGACCGTTGGTCCACAGCTATAAATACTTACTTTGTTCTTTTCTATAGGGATAAACTCTTCTTTTTTACGAGTTAAAGTATTATATAATTTAATTTGCATTTATATTTTGTATGATATCTATCATACGCTCCTTGTAATTTATTTAGGTCTTTAAAGGCTAACCTATAAACCTTTTATTTAATTTACTGTATTTGGCTCTTGAGTTGTAGTAGGTGGTTGAACAGTATTTTGATTAGTTGTAGTGCCACCTGATGGATTTTGTGGAGTTATTGTTCCTGCTCCTGTTCCAGTTCCCGTTCCAGTTTCTGTTCCTGAATTATTACCTCCTTCAGTTGGAGTCTGAGGTGGTTTTACAGTATTTCCACCATCATATTGGTTAACTGTAATAGATATTTCTGAACCCTTTGGAGCTTTTGTTGCACTTTGTTTTAAAACAATTCCTTTTGCTTTAGTTGTATCATTATCCTTTAGCACTTTTACTGTAAATCCTGCTTGCTTTAAAGCAGTTGTTGCTTGTGCTTCAGTTTTACCAACTACATTAGGTACATCTATTTTTTCTGCTTCTGTATGAACATTGCAAGTTTCCGTTGGTGCTTGCTCAACTTTTTGTTTAGGTGTCCAAGTTGCATTTTTTTCTGTATCAATTAATACTCCAAATACTTTTTCTTCTGTGTCTGTACAGAATTCAGTTGCTATTTTTCCAGTTTCTTTACATATTTTTACTGTTGTATGTCCATCACAGTCATCTGGAATATTACTTGGTGAGAATATTTCATTATAAGTATCTTTGCAATTTTCTGTTGCTTTCTTTCCTGTTGCTCTACATATTTTTATAGTTTTTATATCATCAGGTTTAACAAATTTCTTTGCTTCTAAAGGTTCATGTACTCTTTTCATTACAGGGAACCATATTGCTGATGCAGGATTTCCTACAGATGGATAAAATGCTGCTTTTTTACCTTTTCCGTCAACATCATATCCATTATCTGCTCCATACCAACATGCTGCTGCATAATATGGTGTAAATCCACAGAACCATCTATCTACTCCTCCATCAGAAGTTCCTGTTTTTCCAGCAACATCCATATTGCTAATCCTTCCGTTATAGCTATAAGCTGTTCCTCCTGGTACTGATATTGGTCCTTGTAATATTGTGCTTTCAATATAAGCATTATCTTCAGACATTACTCTTGTTTTTTCTTGCTTTGCCTCTATTACTGTATTTCCATCTCTATCTACAACTTTGGTATAAAATGTTGGAGTAATATATACACCACCATTTGCAATCATTGCATATCCTGCTGCCATTTGTACAGGTGTTACGCTTGGTGAACCTAAAGCCATACTTAATCCCGCACTATCTGCATTAACTTCTATTCCTATTTTACTTAAAAACTCTTGAGATTTACCTGTTCCCATAATTGAAAGCAGTTTTACTTCTGTAACATTATAAGAATTTGTTATAGCATTTCTTATACTTGTAATTCCACCATATTTTTTGCTATCATTTTCTGGTCTATAATTTCCAAAACTAGAAAATGTATCATAGAATAGCGTAGATGCAGTAATTACATTGTTTTCAAGACCTGGTGCTATTGTAACTAATGGCTTAAATGATGAACCTGGTTGACGAGTTGATAAACCTCTATTTAATCCTAATGTATCTGGTTCAGTTCCAAGAGCTCCAACTTCTCCAACTACAAAACCTGTTGAAGGTTCAATAATTACCATTGCTGATTGTCCCGATACATTAGTACCATTTGTACTTTTATATATATATTTAGATTTTGCATATTCTTCCTCTAATATATCTTGTATACCTGTACCTACTGTTGTATATATGCTATATCCACTATTTATTAATAAATCTCTTGCCTCATTGTAGCTAATATCTTGTTCATCTGAAATCTCATTAGCTATTTGATTTATTGCTGCTGCTGTATGGAAAGATAAGTCACCATTTCCATTAGATACTTTTCCTTTTTCAAATGCAAGACCATTTTTTGTTTCTTCTACTGCTTGATTATACTCATCTTCTGTAATTTTTCCTAATTCTTTCATTTTTGCTAAAACATTTAAAGTTCTCGTTCTTATTTTTTCACTATTATCTGTCTCACCAAATGGATTATATGAATTTGGTGCATTATTTATACCTGCTATAAATGCTGTTTGTGCAATGCTTATATCTTTTGCACTTTTATTGAAATAATAGTTTGATGCTGACTCTACACCTTTTACTTCTAGTCCATCTGAACTTCCTAAGTAAATTCTATTTAAGTATCTTTCAAGTATTTTGTTTTTGTCATTAAACATTTTTTCAACTTGAACTGCTCTAGACCATTCTCTTATCTTTCTTTCAACGCCCTTAAGACCACTTCTTTCATCATCTTTCATTGTTATTTTTATAAGTTGTTGTGTAATTGTACTTCCACCAAAAGAGCCTTTTCCTAAGTGAGTTACAAAGTCTACTACTGCGTGCAAAGTTCTTTT
>CANQLM010000084.1 GCA_947624735.1 uncultured Clostridia bacterium
GATGCAATAACTCCTGATAAATATGTAAAACATATAGATTTTTAAAATATATAACACCAATAATAATTAAATGAAAAATAGACATGGAAGAAAGACAAGAAAATTTGCTAGAATTTGACGATACATTTAGATTTAAAGACTTGCCAGATACTTCAACACCTCACAATGCTCCAAACATGAATAAACCACTTGATAATACTTCATATCTTAAAAAGTATATTGAAGATATTATAACAGGTAAAGTTGATTTAGTAGTAAAGAGTATTAAATCAGTTAACTTGTTTGATTCTGAACGATGGTACAACGAACTACGACCAATCAGAGAAGCTTCAATGGAAAAAGTGGAAGTTGACGGAATTAATTACTATAAAGTTAATCCTTTATCAATAGATACTTATGAATTCATGAAAGGCGAGTTTAAAGAGAACACTCAATATACAATTAAATTTAAAGCTAGACATAATTCAGAAAGTTCATCTGGGGCAATAACAGGATTTAAAATTGTATACACAGATGGAACAAATCCAAATTTTTATGTTAAAAATACAATAGTAGAAGAAGATTATACAATAACAACAGAATCTAATAAAACTATTGACTGTATTAGACTTTGTCATAACTATAATGGTTTTGTTTTATTTAGAGATATTATGCTTTACGAAGGTACTGATAATAAAGAATATAGTCCACATCAATTTTAGCAAATTTTCAAAATTGCAAATTAAATGGAATATAAATTTGACAATGATTTTAGATTTAAAAATTTACCTGATGAATCAACACCAATTAATGCTGATAATTTGAATAAAGCATTAGATAATACAAGTTGGTTAAAAAGCCAATTAGATGGCACAATTGAGCCAATGAGTGGTTCTAGTATAGAAATAAATGATAGTGCAGAGGCTATGTTAAATAAGTTAGAAATAGAAGGTAAGAGTACACAAGATGGTGAACCTAGTCCAGAAAATCCAGTTGAAATAAAAAGTGTAGGATATACTAATTTATTTGATAGTGATAGATATTATAGAGAATATTCTGAATTAGATAATAATTGTGTATCTAAAATTATTGAGGATGGTGTAGAATATTTTAATATTAATTACAGTCCTAGTGCTTCTAGGAATTATAAATTTATGCAAGGAGAATTTAAACCTGATACACAATATATTATAACCTTTAAAGGTAAAAATGCCACTAAAGGAGTTATAAGTAATGCTAGTTTTCAAATGTATTATACAGACAGAAGCACAAGTGGTTGGGTTAATGTATCAACAGATAATGAACAGGAATATAGTATAAAAAGTTCTGCTCAAAAAACGGTAGATTATATTACAGTAAATGGGTCTGGAGCTCATAGATTTCTAGCAAGGGATATTTGCTTATATGAAAGTTCTACTTTAAAGCCTTACATCCCTTTTGGCAAATATGGAATAGTCTTAAACATTTCAAACGATACAGAAACAAAAACAACAACATTTGTTTTAAATGAGCCTTTAAGAAGTTTACCAACCGGTGTAAAAGATTTACTTTATATTAAAAATGGGCGATTATTTGTAGAAAGAAACGTTGGAAATGTTTCATTCACAGGTACTGAAAGCTGGGCAACAGGAAACCCTCAAAGTTCGGTATTAAATTCTTACAGGGCCTATTTACCAATTAACAATGCAAAAATTGGAAGTTTGAACGAAAAAATTTTTTGTAGTCATTTTGTATATGGAAGTACTAGAAATGAAGCAAACGTTTGTCAATTCGCAACTAATAATAACAATTTTCATATTACTATAGCAAATGTTAGTGATATAAATAGTTTTAAATCTGTTTTAATGCAACAAAACGAGAATGGAACACCTGTTGAATTAGTTTATAGCTTAGAAAAATCAGTAACAGAAGATTTAGGAGAAATAGAAATGCCTAGCACCTTCAAAGACAAATCAACTATAACAACAACTGATGAACTAGAGCCAACGATTAATTTAGAATATGTAAAAGATACTATTTTAACAAGTTATGTAGAAAAGAGATTGATAAATTTAATGAAATAGAAAGGAAATGATTTATGGAAAAATTTATGAATAACCTCAAAAAATATTGGGGATGGGTGACATTTGTTGTATCCGTCCTCACTATTCTCATCGGAGGTTTTACAGCAGTTTTAAGAGGGCTAGATAATCAAAACGAAGAAATGGCTAGGGCTATTCAGATGTCAGAAAAAGCCATTATATGGAACAAAGAGATACCTAAAATAGAACGAGCTAGTGTATGTGATGATTATTTAGCAAGAGGATATAATTCTTATACTAAAAAATTATGTGAAAATGTAATTTTAGTAGATGAAAGTTTAGGAGGTGATGAATAATGAGTAATAAGACTTATGATGTATTAAAGTATATAGCACAAGTATTTTTACCAGCATTAACAGTTTTTGTTGGTGTGGTACTAAAATGTGTTAACTATGCTAATACAGATATTGTAATAACAATAATGACAGCATTTGATGCATTCTTAGGTTCGGCATTAATGATATCAAATGCAAATTATAATAAGAATAATTAAATAGGAGGAGAAATAATATGAGTAAATATGTTCAAGATAATGAATGGGGTACTAAATACCCTAATTTTAGAAAGGAAGAATTTAAGTGTCCATGTTGTGGTTCGTATGGAAAAGGAATAGCAACAACATTGCTAGATACCTTACAAGATTTAAGAACTAGAAAAGGAAAATCTATTGCAATTTCAAGTGGCTATAGATGTTCAAAGTTCAATAAGAAAGTAGGAGGAGATAGTAATTCGGCTCATCTAATTGGTGCAGCAGCCGATTTTTATTTTGAAGATGGAAGTTTAGGAAATCAAAATACAAGAGTTGCTTTAGTAAAAGAATTAAAAAAGACTAAATACTACCATTGGTGTTATTGTAATGTAAACGGAAATCACCCTAACATGGGAGCAGCAATTCATTTTGATAGCAATATAGTAGATACTTCATCTTCTACTAGAGAAGAAAGAGTAAAATCATTACAAAGAGCCTTAAATGCTGACTATAAATGTGGATTAGTTGTCGATGGCTCATTTGGTCCAAAGACTGAAAGTGCTAGCCATACTCATTATCTATATTTAGGTAAAAAAGGTGCTATTAATCACATTAAGTGGTTACAAACTAGATTAATCGAGTTAGGTTATTCATGTGGTAAGTGTGGTGCCGATGGTTCTTATGGATACGATACTCAAAATGCTGTAAAAAAATTCCAAAACGAACATGTTTTGGAAGTTGATGGTTGTGTTGGAAAAGAAACTCATAAAGCATTAATTAAATAAATTAGAATAAAAGGGTGTAAATTTTCTTCTTGCACTAATGCTTATTTTAATAAGTCTGAGTAACCTTATGGTGAAAATATACATGTAGGACTGGGAGACTACTTTATTCTAAAATAGTAAATAGGTAGATATGTTTAATTGCATATTCTACCTATTTTTTTATTAAGCAAATGTGTAGTAAATAATCATATCCATATGGCTATAATGAGTTACTTCACACTTTTTTACATTTTTCATAAAAAAAACACTTGAAAAAGTGATTATTAATTGCTAGAATATATGTATAGAGAATAAAGAAGAAATGCTCATCAAATTCTCTAGTTTAGTTTTTTGTTGACTTTTTTAAGAATTTGTGGTACACTAAACAACAATTCTTGAAAGAGAAGATATTTTATGTATACTTGTTAGAGTATTACATAGAATAAAAAAAGAGATGTAACCTAATTTTGCCGTTAGGTACATTCTCTGTTCAATCTTGACAGAAGAAGGCACCATTCCAGTAAAGAAAGGTGCTTTTCTTCTAGTTCTTTGATTTCAGAGCAACGATTATGAAGAATACAATCATTGCAAATGCTGTAAGTGTTTCCACTTTTAGTATTCCTTTCTAAGAAGTCTAATTTCATTGAACATCACCTCCATTCATTTCTAAAAAAGTTTAATACATTTTTTCAAAAGTCTTAATACATTTTTTGACTTGAACAGAGGAAGCACCTAACAATAGGTTACATCATGTATTTAATTATATAAAAATATTTTTTTCTTGTCAATTTATTTGTCGAATTTTTGTGGATAATTTTTTAGATTTATAGCCAATTCCTTTTAAAAATCTCAACAAAATCTAAATCAGGATAAACTTCATTAAACCTAGTTTGTCCTTTTATAAACCACTCATTTTGCAACTTAATATCATTATGTATTTTATTATGACATTCAAAGCAAACTGGAATAACTAACTTATATTTAATAGAATTAACTCGATTCTTACCAAAGAATATTTCATGTAAGTGGTCTTTAGATTTACCACACAAAATACAATGCTCTAAATCATCAGTAAATAGGCTAGTTCTATTTCTTTCTAATTTAGCAAGTTTATTTGATCTGGATTTTATTTTTGATTTGTGTTGCCGATTGTTTTGCTTATTTTTGCTATGTTTTGCTGTTGTTTTGTCAATCATTGTATTTTTTAATGTTTTATTTTGGTGATTTGCACAATTTATTTGATTTATTGTGCATTTATATTCTTTATATTTACAATTACTACAATCTTTTAATGTTATTATTTTATTGTTTAATTTACATTCTAGTTTTTTATTTAATTTTTGTTTTAAATATTTACAATTCATTAAGTTGTACTAAATTGTTAAAACCTCCAGGAGATTGATAGATTACATCATAGATAGACCTTGTATTTTTAAAAGTTAAACAATTAGCAATAGCCCGATTAACAACAACATTACCAACCATTAACATACCAAGATTCCCCTCCCCTAATGCTTCGGCTCGCATTAGTCTAGCTAA
>CANQLM010000085.1 GCA_947624735.1 uncultured Clostridia bacterium
TTATATTCATTAATTTTTAAAAATATTTCTAATTTTTCTTTCCATTCTTGCATTGATATAATTTTTCCTAGTTTTACCTGCCTTTCTGCATAATCAAGATACATTGATACTAAATTATTTAACTCAGTAATTTCTTCTTGTGAAAGATAATTTTTTGCTATTGTTACATCTGTTTCAAGTATTTTTCCATCCGGTGCATTTTTCCACGTTTTTAGTCCCATATTTTCTTTTTTACTATCAGCTCTATTGTAAATTATTTCAGGAGCAGTCATACCAGTAATAGCAAAGTGTAGCTTGTTTTGAATATTTTTGTAAAATTCTTGTGTTGTTTCACTATTTTTATCATAATCAAAACTGCATTCTTTGTAAATATCCGTTATCTTTTGGTAAAACCTTCTCTCACTAGCTCTGATTTCCTTTATCTTAACTAATAATTCTTCAAAGTAATCTTTTCCAAACTTAGGTCCATTTTTTAGCATTTCACTATTAACAATAAAACCTTTTTTTATATATTCTTTTAATGTTTTTGTAGCCCAAATTCTAAAATCAGTTGCTTCTTTTGAATTTACTCTATAACCAACTGCTATAATTACATCTAGACTATAAAATGTTACGTCTCTTGAAACTTTTCGGGTTCCTTCATTTTGAACTACTCTAATTTTTTGAGTAGTTCGATTTTCTTCTAATTCTTTTGTTTTAAATATATTTTGTAAATGATATGTTATATTATTTTCAGCTACATTAAATAATTTTGACATTGACTTTTGAGTTAACCAAAAATCTTCTTCATTATATAAAACTTCTACTGATATATTTTCATTATTTTGACTTTGGTATATGATTAAATCTTTTAAATTTTCTATATTATTCAATTACTATTCCTACTTTCCTATTTAATTTGAGAACTTTTGTTTGTATTTTATAATATAAGATTTAATACGTCAACATTTTTGGTAAAATTTATCGAATTTATTATTTATATACCATATTAAATCTTTACTTAATTTTACTCCAAATTTTTCAAAATAATTATATACTAAAAGACAGATAATTTCAAATAATTATCTGCCTTTAACTTATATAACAAGTACCTTACATTACTTGCTTTTATATTTTTATGAATTAAAATATGTAATTAAATGGTCTATTGTTCTCTTATTTTGTTTTGATAACTTTTCATATCCAGCTATTGAATACTCAAGACTTTTATTTCTCTTTATTTTTAAATATTCACTAAAAATTTGGTCTAATGAAACTTTAAATATATTGCAAATTCTTATCAGTACTTCATAAGATGGCATACTTCTATCTTGTTCTATATCACTTATGTATCTAACTGATACATCTATATTTTCTGCTAATCTTTCTTGAGTATATCCATTGCTTTTTCTAATCATTTTTAAATTTTTTCCTATTTTTATTGTATTTGTTTTTCTCATAATAAACCACCTATATAATTTTTTATTTATATTATCAGATTTTATTTCTAGTTAAAACGAATTTATTTAGTGTATTATTGTATTTTATTTCATATTTGTTCAAATTATTTCCTTCTATTCGGCTTAGTCAAATAATTTTATATATTCATTTAACAATTTATCCAATTCTTTCCTACTTTTTTCAATTTCTTCTTTTTCCTCATTTTCCTTTATCATTTTTTCTATTAATTTTAATTGTTTTTCTATACTTTCTTTTAAATCTTCCATATCATTTCCTTCTTTCTCCTAATATTATTTTTCATATTTTATTTTTTATACATAAAAAATAAAAAAGCACATTTTTTGAAGTTACATTTTTGCTTCATTCTATGTGCTTTTTATTTATTGATTTCTTTTTATTATAGTTGGAAGTGCATTATAACTATCAGTTGATATTAATGTTTTAGAAACTACAATTCCATTTTTTAATAAAGATTTATAAGTTTCACTTACACATCCATTTGCACCTTTTTGTATAACTTTTTCAGTTCCTTTTTGCAAAGTGTAGTCTGTTTGATATTCTGTTTTACTTTCTATTATATTTGTAACTTTTGATTCAATTATAACTGTGTAATCATCTTCTTGCGTAATGCCATATATGTTTACTGTTGCAACACCTTCGCCTACTTTTGCTTCTATTTTTATTGGATATTTTCTATTATTTTTAAATTTAAAATCTACTGACCCCCATGATACAGTTGCATCTCTTCCCTCTGGTACATAAGAAGTTTTAAAGTAATGATTGTGTCTATCTGTTACATCAAGGTTTGCAAGTAATACTGTATTGTACAATGTTGATGACAACTGACAGATTCCTCCGCCTACATCTAATACTACTTTTCCTCCTGCATAGGCTTTAGCTTCTTTATAGCCAGTTTCTATTGTTCTTTTTCCTATAGTTTTATTATATGAAAATTCTTCATTTGGATTTACAATTGTTCCATTTAGTTTACTTGCTGCTAAAACTATATTGTTATCTCTGTTTATATTACTTGCATCATAGTTTGTGGTATATGTTGCAAGTAGGTTTGGAAATGCATTCTCCCCTAAGTCTGTAACCTTTGTACTTGCTTCTATAATATTTAATGGCAAAATGTATTCATCTTTTTCTTCTGCTAATATTTCTTTTGCTTCTTCAATTGAAATTCCTAATGCTATACCTTCTTCATCTGCATGAACTTCTAATGGTTCCTTGCTTAAATATGCATCTTGAGGTTCTTTTTCTATTTCCTTTGCTATTTTTTCAATATCTATTTCTTCCGGATTTTCATTTATGACAGGTATATCAATTACATTTTCCTTGCTTGATAAGTTTTCAATATTTTCTTTAATTGCTTTATTTAATTTGTCTTTATCAACAACTACTCCACTTTTTCCTTTAGCTATTATTAATTCGTCTCCTTCTATCCAGTAGCTTGTGTCCATTTTTAAATCTGGTAATTTACTTTCTACATCATTAATGCATTCATTTATTTTTTCATCATTAAAATTATAGTCTATTTTTATATTTCTTTTTATAAAATTTGTAAACAAAATTGCATAATTATTTGTTATTATATTTCCTGATCTTCCAATAGAATACGCTTTTTGCATTGCATCATCAATGTTTGGCAAAAATCCTAATTGTTCATAAGAAACATTTAGTTCAAAGTCATTATGTTTAAGCGTTATTCCTTTACTTTGCTTTTCTTCTATGGCTTTTTTTATTATTTCTTCCGCTTCTAGTTTTTCTTTATTGGAAACATTTATTCCTTGGATTGAAATATTTTTATGTATTTTATTATTTCCCATATTTAATAAACTAAATATAATAGATAAAAAAACTAGTACTACTATAAGAATAATAATTATAACATTTCTTTTTTTTAATTTTTCCATATTCTTTCCTTCTCTTATAGTTTTTTTTTTATAATTATATTAGCATACTTAAATTTATTTTACAATTAGACTGGACTTTTTTTTTTCATTTATATATAATACTTTTAGAAAGAGGAAAATTATGATTGGCGATATTATTGCAAGAATTAGAGAAGATAAAAAAATACAAAAAATTGATTTGGCAAAAGCTACAAATATTAATATTGGACATTTGACTCATTTAGAAAAAGGAGAAAGAAATCCAAGTCCTAAGGCATTAAGAAGTTTATGCCTTGCTTTAAATGTACCTTTCCAACCTTTAATGTATACTTTTGATAAAACTCTTACTCAAGAGCAAAAAGATTACAAAGCTCCTAATCATATCAAATATGACGGAATTCCTATTTTCTCGTCAATTGATGGTTTTGCAACGTGTCCAGATGAGATGAAAAATGCCACTTTTGTTTTGAAAATACAAAATGATGATATGAGTCCTAAATTAAAAGAAAATACTATGGTTTATGTTGAAATGAATACTCCTCTTAATAACAAAGATATTGGTATTTTTGAATATGAAGATAAATTAATTATCAGAAAATTTATTATTAGGAAAAATGATATTGTTTTAAGAGCTGAGAAAGATGATATTGAGGATATAATACTTACAAAGGATAGTAATTTTAGTATTATAGGTAAAATTTTAGGAACAGTAAGTAATTAATTAAATTTAATAATTGTTGATTTTTCAAGGAATTTGTAACATTTTATTCTATTATGTTACAAATTTTACATTTTTGATACATTTTGTCATATCTATTGAATTACTTTTATTAAAACTTTATAATAATATTAGTTTTATTGTGGGAGTATATTTATGGAATTAGTAAAAAATATTTTCTTTAATACGGATAAATTAATAGCCAATTCAATGGTTAAAATTTCTTATACTGGTGAACTTTTTCAAAATAATTCTGAAAAAGTATTTATTCATTATGGTTTTGGAAATTCGTGGGATAAATTGACAGAAGTTGAAATGGAAAAAACTGAACTTGGTTATCAAGTTGAGATTAATTTAGATAGTGATGAACCTTTAAATTTATGCTTTAGAAATTCTAATAACCAATGGGATAATAATTTTGGAAATAATTACTCTTTTGATATTGAATCTGCTCCTACTGCATTAGTTCTAGTAGATGAAGATGCTTTAGAGTATCCTAGAAGATTAAGAAAATCATATATTTGGAGCAAAAAAATAAAATTAGCTCTTTATAGAATATTTAGATATTTTCCAAAACTTATTTCTGGAAACTACAAAAAGGAAGCTAAGAACGAGGATAATGTTTAATTTATTATAAAAAAATTGACACTTTTATGTGTCTTTTTTTTTTTAGAAAAAATTTTTTACTTTTGTAAATTTTTCGTAAAAAATCGGTTGACAAAATTAATTTATTGTAGTAGAATAAGGTATGTGTCCAACAC
>CANQLM010000086.1 GCA_947624735.1 uncultured Clostridia bacterium
TGTGTAATTGTACTTCCACCAAAAGAGCCTTTTCCTAAGTGAGTTACAAAGTCTACTACTGCGTGCAAAGTTCTTTTTATGTCTATTCCATTATGTTCATAAAATCTCTCATCTTCTATTGCAACAAAAGCTTCTGGAAGTCTGCCCATATCTTCAAATGCAATTTTTTTATTTATTTCATCTCCAGTAAGAGTATTTATCAGCTTGCCTTCTCTGTCATAAATTAATGCTCCTGCATCTGCTAATAGTTGGTCCTCTGTTATAGCCCACTTGTCTGTTTTAAAGATTGCTACTACTGCTGCAACACCAGCAACCACTAGAATAAGAATTGTAAAGAAGATTATTTTGAAAAATAATCTAAGTCCTCTATGCTTTTTCTTAGTTTTTTTCTTTTTTTCCTTTTTATTTGAACTTTTACCCATATCTTCTTCCTTATTATCATTTATCTCTAAGTCTTTAGCTTTAAATACTTTTGTAAACATTTCTTCATCATTTTCTATAGAATTTACATTTAAGTCATCTGCATTTAATTCGTCTGGATTTAAGACCAAAGTATCTTGGCTATTTTCTTCATTAGTATCATCATTATTCTCTTTATGTATTTCTTCTAAATTTACCTCTATAGTGTCATCATTAAAATCTTTTTCCATTTCTTCATTTTGATTTTTATGTTCTAATCTATCTTGCTCATGTTTTCTTTTTTCTTTATCTCTTTTATTATTTTTCATATATTCCTCCCATTCGGGTAAATCGATAGCTATATTATATTACAAATATTTTCATAATACAACATTTAAATTAAACTTTTTGAGCCCGGGTAAAAAATTATAATTAAAAGTGAGATTTTACTCTATCTCAAAAAGTTCAGCTCCTTGTTTTATCAGTTTGTTTGTTCCTTTAGAGTTTTCCGAAAATATGCTACCTGGTACTGCATAAACTGTTCTTCCTTGTTCAAGAGCAAAATTTGCAGTGATTAATGCTCCGCTTCTTTCTTTTGCCTCTACTACTATAGTGCCTTCACTTAATCCACTTATTATTCTATTTCTTTCAGGAAAATTTTTAGCTTGCACTCTTGTTCCTATTGGATATTCACTTACTATACAACCACCATTTAGAACTATTTGCCTAGCCAGTTCATAGTTTTCTTTAGGATATATTGTATCTAATCCATGTGCTACAACTGCTACAGTTTTTCCTTTAGCTTTTAATGCTCCTATATGTGCATATGAATCTATTCCTTTAGCTAGTCCACTTACGATAATTATATTTTCCTTTGCCAAGTTATATGCTATTTTTTCTGATGCAATTTTTCCATATTCAGTTGGATTTCTTGTTCCTACAATAGAAATAGCTTTTCTCCTAAGTATTTGGATATTTCCTACTACATATATTTTTTTAGGACAATTAGCTATTTCTGAAAGTAATATAGGAAAATCTAATTCATTTTGATTAATTTCTTGAATTTCGTATTTAATATTCTTTTCTTCCTTTCTAATTATTTTAAAATGCAAAAAAGGAGACTATAATTATTTAAGTCCCCTTTATTTTTAATTTAACCATTTTTTATATTCAGCTATAATTTTATCTGCAACTTCATCTGGTGAGATGTTAGATGTGTCAATTACAATATCGTAGTTTGACATATCGTCGCGATTTACATTATATTCTTCAATCCATCTTTTTGTTTCTTCTTTATGTCTATATAAAATCTTTTCTTTAGCTTCTTCTAAATTTTCAAAAGATTCTGTTGCTTTTCTGTTTTTATCTTCAAAAGCTCTTTTTACTGAAACATCTATATCAACTTTTAAATATACTTTAAATGAATTAGGAATTGCATACCATCCAAGTTTTGCATCAACTATTAGATTATCATGCAAGTCAGCATATTCTTTAGCACTTTTTTCTATTTGTTTATCTAAGTCTGGATGTTCATTTAAATAAACTTGAAATTCTACAATAGACATACCTTTTTCTTGTGCTAGTTTTCTAACATATTGACCATTTCTATAAATTTCATATCCTAAACGTTCCTTTAAAACATTTGATACTGTTCCTTGTCCACTAGCATGGTCTCCTGTTATTGTGATAATATGCTTTTTTTCCATATGCGCTCCTTTATTCTTCACTTGTTTCATTTATTTCACTTGTTTGGGTATTTTCTGCACTAGCATTTTTGCCTTGTAATTGTTCATCCCATTCATTTTGATTATATATTTTTACTTTATCCTCTTCTATTTCATCTGCTGCTAATGTAACAGGTGATACATCATCTTTTACAGTCATTGGCTTACTTCCTTTAGCTATTTGTCTAGCTCTTTTGGCTGTAGCAATAACTAAACTATATCTATTTTCTGCTTTTTCAAGCAATTGAGCAACTGTAGGTTTTACTATCATTTTTTATTTCTATGATATACTTAAATATATCATATTCTCCTTTCTTTTTATTTAAGTTATTAGCTTTATTAATAATTATTATTGTAACACTTTATTCGTTTAAAGTCAAATATTTCCAAATAAAATTATTTTTGTTTTTCTTTTTTTATTGCTATTACTAATATCTTTATTAAGTAATACAATGTAAATGCAACAATTAATCCACCAAATACAAATTTTAAATTGCTATTTTGTTTATTGTATAAGTCTAAAATAAAGACTGTTGACACTCCAATTAATAATGTTTCTATTCCGTGAATTCCTAACGAAAAAGTATCTTTTTTATAAGCAATTTCAAATATGACAATCGAAATAATTGTAAATGCAAGTATAAATAATTTTAAGTCTGTTATATATTCAATCGTTCCTATAAGTTGATTTCCTAAAACTAATGCTAGGAAATATAGCATAACTACAATAGCAATTAATACATTTTTAAATATTTTTTTATATTTAAGTTGCTTTTTTTCTTTTGACTTACTAATTTTTTTGTTTTTCTTTATTTCATTTTTTATTGTTTCTAATTCATTTTTTTTAATTATGTTTGCATCTATTAATGTATTGTTTACTAATTCTTCATTTGCTTCTTCACTTACTTCACTTGCTTCATCAACTTGATTAACAACGTTATCAATTTCTAGTTCTTTAGCTGTTGTTGATTTTTTTTCTTTTTTGTTTTCTTTTAATGTTTTCTCTGCTTGTTTTACATTTGTTTTTTTGTCAACAGTTTTTGAAACTGCATCAACTTTGTTATTTACTTCTTTTATTTTTTTAGCAGTAGTTTTGGTTTTTGTAGTATCTTTTTTATTAACTTCTTTACTTTGTTTTATTTCTGCACTATTAATTTTTGTTTTAGGAGTTATTGCTTTTGAGTTTGTTTTAGAACTAGTCTCCATGTTATTTTTTGAATTTGCTTTTGAATTAGTCTTCGAATCCGTTTTCGAGTTCACTTTAGAATTGGCCTTTGAATCTGTTTTTGAACTTACTTTTGAATTAGTCTTAGCATTTGCTTTTGGATTAGTTTTAGTTACAGATTTTACTTCAACATTTTTAGCAACAGTTTTTGCTTTTTTACTTGTTTGTGCTTTTGTCTTTTTTTCTTCCATCTCATATCCCCTTTTAAATTTATAACTCAAATTCGTATATTAGCATACTAAGTATTGCTAAAGGTGCAGTTTCTGTTCTTAATATTCTTTTTCCTAATGTAGCTACTTTTGCACCTTTTTCTTTCAGAACTTTTATCTCTTCTTTATCTATTCCACCCTCTGGACCAACTATTATTGCTATTTTTGATATTTGCTTACTTTCACTAATTAGTTGTTTTAATGTTATTTTATTTTCATCTTCATATGCAATAATTACTAAGTCATAATCCTTTACCATCTCTGCTAGTTTTGACAAATTAACTGATTTTTCTATTTTTGGAATAATACATCTTTTGCTTTGTTTAGCTGCTGATTCTGATATTGCTTGCCATCTTGCTATTTTTTTATCTTCGTCTTTTAGTTTAGCTATACAGTTTTTCATTTCAACTGGTATAATATTATATACGCCTAATTCTACTGCTTTTTGAATTATTAGTTCCATTTTATCTGCTTTAGGCAGGCCTTGAAATAAAGTTACTTTTACAGTTAATTCTGTACTTTCTAATTCTTTTATTATGCTACAAAATACATTTTCTTTTTCTATTTTATCTATTTTTGCCAAATATCTTATTGATGTTTCTTTATTACATACATATATTTCTTCGCCAATTTTCATTCTTAATACTTGACTAATATGTTTTGCATCTTGTCCTTCAATAAGTATTTCACTATTGTTAATTTGATTATTATTTATAAAAAAATTATGCATTTTATGATAATCCCCATTCTTCCTCATAATTTTTTATTATATTAGATGTTTTATCTTGCTCTTGTTCCATCATATGTTGCTGTATTTCTGTTTCATTTTCAACTTGTCTTATTACAGAACTATTTTCTACAAAAGCTACATTTATTGACACTACCGCTAGTATAGACATAACAATTAGTGTTGCTGCTAATGCAATTAAAGTTATTCCTCTTTCGTTTTTCATTATGATTTACCTCTCTTTTTTATTATATATAGATAATATCACATTTTAATTATGTTATTCAAGTATTTTGTAAATATTAATT
>CANQLM010000087.1 GCA_947624735.1 uncultured Clostridia bacterium
ATTGTGGTATTTTTTGCTATTTAAAGTATAACTACTTGACATATTTTAATAAAAAGAATAAAATAGATGTGTAGAATATTTATAAAAATTATATATATTTGTACATTGAAATTTAAATAGAAAAAGAGGTGTTATTTATGCAAATTGCAATTTATATCACTATTTTTCTAGTCTCAGCAGTAGTATTTCTATTCGTTGGATATATAACAAGAAAGAAAATGGCTGAATCTAAAATTGAAAGTGCTGAAAAAGAAGCTAAAAGAATATTAGAAGATGCTAATAAAGAGGCAGAAAATGCCAAGAAAGAAGAAATAGTTAAAGCTAAAGAAGAGATTATAAATGCAAGGAATGAATTAGAAGAAGAGATTAGAGAAAGAAGAAGTGATGTTCAACAACAAGAAAAAAGGTTAATTCAAAAAGAAGAAAACCTAGAAAAGAAGATTTACAGCGTAGAACAAAGAGAAAAGCAACTAGATAAAAGGGAAGAAGATATTGAAGGAGAAAGACAAGAAATTCAAAAACTTAAAGATTCTGAATTAGACCAATTAGAAAAAATAGCTAGATTATCTTCAGAGGAAGCAAAAGCACAATTGCTTGCCAAATTAGACGAAACACTAGTTGTAGAAAAAGCTGAAAGAATTAAAAATATGGAAGACCAAATTAAAGAAAAAGCAGAAGAAACTGCTAAAAACGTCATTACATATTCAATTCAAAAATGTGCAGCAGACCATACATCAGAAGCTACAGTTTCAATTGTAGCACTTCCAAATGATGATATGAAGGGAAGAATTATTGGTAGAGAAGGAAGAAATATCAAAGCTTTAGAAACACTTACAGGAGTTGATTTTATAATAGATGATACTCCAGAAGCAGTTGTTATTTCAGGATTTGATCCATTAAGAAGAGAAGTTGCAAGATTAGCCTTAGAAAAACTAATTAATGATGGAAGAATACATCCATCAAAAATTGAAGAAATGGTTGAAAAGTCAAAAGAGGAACTTGCAAAAACCATTAAAGAAGAAGGCGAAAGAGCTGCAATGGAAGCAGGAGTTTTAAATTTACATCCTGATATAATTAATTTATTAGGAAAACTTAAATTTAGGACAAGCTATGGACAAAACGTATTAATGCACTCTATAGAAGTTTCTAATGTTGCTAGAATAATGGCAGATGAATTAGGACTAGATGTTAAACTTGCAAGACGTGCAGGACTTCTACATGATATTGGTAAAGCATTAGACCATGATATGGAAGGCACACACGTTGAAATAGGTGTTGACATATTGAAAAAATATAAAGAAGACCCTAAAGTAATTAATGCAGTTGAAGCACATCATGGAGATGTAGAACCACAAACTCCAGAAGCATACTTGATTCAAGCAGCAGATAGTATTTCAGCATCAAGACCAGGCGCAAGACGTGAAACATTAGATGCATATATTAAGAGATTAGAGCAACTTGAAGGAATAGCAGATTCATTTGATGGAGTTGAAAAATCTTATGCAATTCAAGCTGGTAGAGAAATTAGAATAATTGTAAAACCAGAAAAAGTTTCAGACGACCAAATGACTTTAATAGCAAGACAAATTGCTGAAAAGATAGAAAATGAAATGGAATATCCAGGACAAATTAAAGTCAATATGATTAGAGAAAAAAGAGTTGTAGATTATGCAAAATAAAATAAAGGATATAGACAAAATAAAGTCTATATCCTTTTTAATTTAGATATCATCATCAATGTAAAAACGAAGTTTCATAACATCATTAAGAAAAGCAAATGAAGTATCTAGCCAAATATGCTGGCTATTCGCACTGTCCTTTTCTTTTTTTAACACTACGACCATACTATTAGGCGTTTTAAAAAGAACAGTCCCATTAGTATGTATGTTTTTAGCATTTTTGATAAAAACTATTGCACCGTCTATTTCATCATAATCAGGAGTAATCTCAGTAAGGAAAAAAGAAATATTTATATACTTGTTATCTAAACTAGTTATAGAATAATCTGATACAAATAAAGCTTTTTTGGTTTGTACATTCTTAAGAAAACCTTCATAGAAACCTCTTAAGCTAAAATAGTCTACCCGTTCATTAAAATCCTGAGATGTAATTAAGTCTGCGTCACCCCAAAAAGGGTCTATAATTGAAAGTTTTTTGGTTCGCTTGGTTTGAATATAATCAAGATAATCCAAAATTTCAAATTCATCGCAATTGGGAGATGAGTTTATCTGATAAATACGATATGCCATAATATACACTCCTTTTTAATAAATTTATTTTTAAGGAATATAAAATTTGATAAAACTAATAATATCACAAAATTTAACTAATGTCTATATTATATGAATATTTTACACTTTAACAAATTTTAGTAATATTAAACTTTACAAATTCATAAAAATATGTTATAATAATATTGTTGGTGCAGTATTCTAGTAATATTACTTATTATGAGGGTGGGGCTAAAAATCCACTAATGGCAGACATAAAGTTTTGTAATTATGCGCGAGCCGCCAAGTTTGCGTGGGTTATGAGATAAGAAATCAGGACCATATATAATGGCATATATAGAAAAAAGATTCCTGTTTTCGCATTTGTTCAATATATGATATATATATTGTAGTGCCTATTTTGAGTGATAGTCTTGGGATTAGCTTAAAAAATAAAAGTATTTGGCCAAATATTTTTATTAGTTGCTATGAAATCACTATTGCAAAAGAAATTAATAATAAACGTAATATTTCAAGGAAAACTTCTAGACTGTTTATAAATAATAAAGAGTTTTGTGGATTAAGATACGGATTTAAGTGGTAATCTGGTATCCATTTTATCTTTATGGATGCTTATCTTTAATGGAAACAGCTAAACAGTAATGTTTAGTGCATAAGTAGAGAAATTCGACCAGACCTAAACCGTAAAATTTACATAGGGCTTTACCAACAAATTGAATAAGAAATAGCGATAAGATTTTAAGTCTTATCGTTTATTTAATATTGACAGTTAAAAGGTAGTATGGAATAATAATAAAGGAATTAAATATATTTCTACTACGCAAAAAAAAGTAATTAAATTAATTAAGAAACTTATAAAATAAAGGATTGATAAAAATGAGCAAAGATAAAAAACAAAATGATGAATTCAAATGGTTTATAAAAGTAACATTACTTGCTTTTGTGCTATCTATAATTTTTTCATTTATATCAAATGGAGCAGTAGACATACTTTCGGTTATACCAGCAATCGTAATTTTAATTATAGTAATTGCAATAGGTGTCATTTTTGATATAATAGGAGTTGCTGTTACAGTAGCACAAGAAGACCAATTTCATGCAAAAGCAACAAAAAGAATAAAAGGAGCAAAAACATCAATTTCACTAATAAAGAACTCGAGCAAAGTAGCCAATATTTGCGCGGATGTTATTGGAGATATATGTGGTGTTTTAAGTGGAGCGATTAGTGCAGGAATATCGATGAAAATAATGCAAGGAACCAATATAGGATTTAATCTTCAGTTTTTAATAAGTGCCTTGGTTGCATCTCTTACAATAGGAGGTAAAGCATTAGGTAAAGGCTTTGCAAAAAGAAATTCTGGCAAAATAGTAGACTTGTTAGGAAAAATAATAAGCAGAATTAAAAAAGAAAAATAAAAGTGTTTTATAGGTAGTACATAAAACCTAAATATATTAAGTAAGGATAAAAAAATGAAAGTTTTAGCTATAGGAGATTTAGTAGGAGAAAATAGTATTAATAAATTGAAAAAAGAATTAGCAAACATTCAAGAAGCAGAAAACATTGATTTTACAATAGTAAATGCAGAAAATGTTGCCGGAGGAATGGGAATAACAACTAATTGTTTTAATCAATTAAATAAAATGAATATTGATGTAATAACAATGGGAAATCATACTTGGGGCAAAAAAGATATATTTTCTTTCATAGATGAACCAAAAATAATAAGACCTGCTAATTACTCTAAAGGAGTGCCAGGACATGGATACACAGTAGTTGAAAAAGAAGGCAAGAAAATAGCAGTAATTAATTTAATAGGAAGAACTGATATGGGAGTTTTATCAGAAAACCCATTTTTATGTATAGATGATATTTTAAAAGAAATAAATGCAGATTATACAATAGTAGATTTTCATGCAGAAGCAACTGCTGAAAAGTTAGCTATGTCATATTACTTAGATGGAAGAGTAAATATATTATTTGGAACACATACTCATGTTCAAACAGCAGATGAAACAGTACTTCCAAAAGGAACAGGTTATATTACTGATATAGGAATGACAGGACCAATTAAATCTGTTATAGGAATGGATGTAGATGCATCTTTAAAAAGATTTGTAACTTCACTTCCTGAAAGATATAAATTAGCAGTTGGAGA
>CANQLM010000088.1 GCA_947624735.1 uncultured Clostridia bacterium
ATCTCTTCGTCTGTTAAGTTTGTGCTTGCTGTAATTGATACTTGTTGTTTATTTCCTGTTGCCATATCTTTTGCAGATACGTGAACTATACCATTTGCATCTATGTCAAATGTAACTTCTATTTGTGGAATTCCACGTGGTGCAGGTGCTATTCCTGTTAATTGGAATCTTCCTAATGTTTTATTGTCTGCAGCCATTTCTCTTTCTCCTTGAAGTACGTGTACTTCAACACTTGTTTGACCATCTGCTGCTGTTGAGAAAATTTGTGATTTTTTAGTTGGTATTGTTGTATTTCTTTCAATTAATTTAGTTGCAACTCCTCCATATGTTTCAATTCCAAGTGATAGAGGTGTAACATCTAATAATACTAAATCTTTAACATCTCCTGAAAGAACTCCACCTTGAATTGCTGCACCTATAGCAACACATTCATCTGGGTTAATTCCTTTGTCTGGTTCTTTTTGTGTAATCTTTTTAACCATTTCTTGTACACATGGTACTCTTGTTGAACCACCTACTAATAATACTTTATGAATGTCATTTGCTGTTATTCCTGCATCTTTTAAAGCATTTTCTACTGGAACTCTTGTTGATTCAACTAAGTCGTGTATTAATTCTTCAAATTTAGCTCTTGTTAAAGTTACATCTAAGTGCTTTGGTCCAGTTGCATCTGCTGTAATAAATGGTAAATTAATTTGTGTTTGTTGCATTCCTGATAATTCAATTTTTGCTTTTTCTGCTGCTTCTTTTAATCTTTGCATAGCCATTTTATCTGTTGATAAATCTATTCCTTGAGTCTTTTTGAATTCTGAAACAAGATAATCTATTATTTTTTGGTCAAAATCATCTCCACCTAAGTGAGTATTTCCATTTGTAGCTAATACTTCAAATACTCCGTCACCAATGTCCAAAATAGATACATCAAATGTTCCTCCACCTAGGTCATATACCATTATTTTTTGGTCTTGGTCTTCTTTATCCATTCCAAAGGCAAGTGCTGCTGCTGTTGGTTCATTTATAATTCTTAATACTTCTAGTCCTGCTATTTTTCCAGCGTCTTTTGTTGCTTGTCTTTGTGAGTCATTGAAATATGCTGGTACTGTAATAACTGCTTGTGTAACTTCACTTCCTAAATAGCTTTCTGCATCTGCTTTTATTTTTTGAAGTATCATTGCTGATATTTCTTGAGGTGAGAATTTATCTCCATCTATTGATATTTTATCTGCTGTTCCCATTTTTCTTTTTATTGACATTATTGTATGGTCTGGATTTGTAACAGCTTGTCTTTTTGCTATTTGTCCTACTAATCTTTCTCCATCTTTTGAAAATGCTACTACTGATGGTGTTGTTCTGTTACCTTCTGAGTTAGGTATTACAACTGGTTCTCCTCCTTCCATAACTGCAACACATGAATTGGTTGTTCCTAAGTCAATTCCTATAATTTTTCCCATTTTTTATTCCTCCTTTAAAATTTTATAATGGTTTATATAAATTTGATAATAATTTCATTATCATTAAATTTAATAACTTTTTAAAAATATTTAATTAATTTGCAACTACTACTAAAGAGTGTCTTAACACTTTGTCACCTAGTATGTAGCCTTTTCTATATTCTTCTTTTACTATTTTTGTGCCTAAGTTACTATCTTCTACTAAACTTACAGCTTCATGATATATTGGATCAAATGGTTTTCCTACTGCTTCTATTGGTTTTACTCCATTTTGTGATAATACATCTTGAAATTGTTTCATAACTAATTCTATTCCGTTTTTGTATTGTTCATCTTGTGTATTACTTTCCATTGCTTTTTCAAGATTATCAAGTACTGGTAGTAATTTCATTATTACGTCTCCTAGAACTGAGTTATACATTGATGTTCTTTCTTTGTCACTTCTTTTCTTAAAGTTTTCAAATTCAGCCATTAGCCTTTTTATTCTGTCTTCTCTATCGTCTAACTCTTGTTTTTGCTCTTCTATTTTTGTTTTTAAAATGTCTAGTTCACTTTTTTGTTCATTTTCAAATTTCATATTTTGATTTTCTACATTATTGTTTTTACTTTCGTTATTATTTTGACTTTCTTTTTCATTATTGACATTTTCATTATTGTTCATTCCTAAATTTTCTCCTTGGTTTTCTTGCTTATTTTCCATTTGTTCTACTTTTTCATCCTCCACTATTGTCTCCCTCTTTTCCATCTCCTAAGCTATTATTTAATTCTTTATTTATATATTTTAATACAGAGATTACTTTTGAATAGTCCATTCTAGTTGGACCTATAATTCCTATGGTTCCTAAGTCTTTTCCTGCTACTATATTTCTAAATGTAACTATACTTAAATCTTTTAAACCATTTTCTTCATTTCCTATATATACATTGAAGTCCTCATCATTGTCAAGTATATCTGATATAAAATCTTTACTATCGAGAAGTCCTAAAAATCTTTTTGCTAAGTCTCCGCTTCTAAACTCTGGATTATCTAGTGCACGGTTTGCACCTTTTAGATATACTCTAGATTCATCATTAATTAGTTTTGATATTTGATTTATAATTGGCTTTATTACATCAACTCTATATGCCATTTCATTCATTATATATTGTTCCATTGGCATATTTATTAATGATAAATATTGACCTTTTAACTTATTATTGAATATTATGTTAAGAGTGTCTACTTGTTCTTGATTTATGTCTCTATCAAATTTTATTATTGTTTCTTTTATTGTTCCTGTTTCTGTAAGTATTATTGCCATAAGCATTCTCAAACCTATTAATACAAATTTAATTTCTTGTATTTTTTGTTTTCCTGCATTTGGTTCTACAGATACAGTTGTATAGTGTGTTACCTCTGATATAGTGTTGGTTGCTATTTTTGTTAGTTCTTCCATCTCATTTGCTCTAGCTTGAAGTTTTGAATTTATGTATTTTATTTCACTTAATGTAAGATTTTTTTCTCGCAAAAGTTTGTCTACATAAAATCTATAACCTTTGCTTGATGGAATTCTTCCACTTGATGAGTGCATTTTTTCAAGGTAGCCTTCTTTTTCTAATTCCGCCATATCATTTCTTACAGTAGCACTACTACAATCAAGTTTATATTTTTCAATTAAACTTCCTGAACTTACTGGCTCTATAGTGTCTATATATTCATTTACTATTGCTTGAAGTATACGTTTTTTCCTATTATCTAACTCCAATTTTTATCACCTCTATTAGCACTCCGGCTTTTAGTCTGCTAACATTCTATATCGTTATTTAGCAATTGTCAATAGTGATTGCTAATTTATTTTGTGAATTTTGTGTGAAGTATGAAATTTTTTCCTTACACTTTATTTGATTTGCAAAAAAATAAGAAAGAAGTAAAAATTCTTTCTTGAAATAAATTTTAATTTATAAATAATTTTTTCTTTTATAATATATGTGAGAAATAAAAATCTTTTTATTTAAATCATCGACTGTATATAAAATTATATAGTTGTTTACTACCATTCTATGGTATTCGTTATGTAGTCTATCTAGTTTTCCTATCTTCATATACAGCCTTGGAAACATTTGCAAATTAGATATTCTTTCATAGATTATGGAAATTAATCTATTTGCAGATTCTCTTTCTATTAATTTATAAGAAATATAATTATAAACTTGTTGTATCTCTTCGTCAAATTCATCTGTAAATTCAATTTTAAACACTATTTTTTCTTTCCATCACTTTCTTTTTTATTCCCTAAATTTATATATTTTATATTTAACTTTTGCAATATTTAAATCCACATTTTTGTTCTAATTTTTTAATGCTTTCCTCCATAGTTGATACTCTTCCCATCCTAATATCCTCTTCGGATTTTAGCAAATGTTGTATATCTTCTTCTGTTAATCCATAGTTGTTTTCTACTACTTTTTGATTTTTTGTTCTTTCCATAAAAATCACTCTCCTTATCTAAAATAATAGGAATAATAACTATTTATTTTAACGTATGTCGTTCTTCAAAATGCTTATTAAATTCTTCTATAGTATATACTCTTCCCATCCTAATGTCCTCTTCAGATTTTAGCAAGTGTTGTATGTCTTCTTCTGTTAATCCATAATTATTCTCTATGCTTTCTACTGCTTTCTGATTTTTTGTTCTTTCCATAAAA
>CANQLM010000089.1 GCA_947624735.1 uncultured Clostridia bacterium
CATTGGAGCAACTTGCATAATTGGAAATACAACTTCATTAAATTCACTTCCTTGAGATTTATGAACTGTTATTGCATAAGAATGTTCTATTTGTTCTAAGTCTTGTATTTCATATATTGCAATTTTATCATCATCAAATTTTATTTTTATTTTGCCTTCATTGTTGTCAATTTCAACAATTTGTCCCATCTCTCCATTAAATATTCCTGAACTAATTTCTAGTCCTCTTATCCAAGTTATGTCATAATTATTTTTGGTTTGCATTACTTTGTCGCCTTCTCTAAATATTGTGTCTCCAAATTTTTTCTCTGCTTTGTAATCTTCATATGGATTGTATTTTTCTTGCAAAAGTTTATTTAAAGTTTTTGTCCCCAAATCACCTTTTTTAGTAGGTGTAATAATTTGTGTATCCTTAGAATACATATCAAGTATCATTTCTTGTACTTCTTTTTGATTTTGTTCTGGTAAAAAATCAAAATCATCTAATGTATCCTCTTCTTCATTTATTTCGTCAAAGAAATTTATTCCATCATTTACTTTGTGTGCATTTACAATGATTTTGCTCTTAGCTGCTTGTCTAAAAATTTTGTTTAAAGTTATGTATGGTATTCTTTTAGACTCAATCATATCTTTTAAAACACTTCCCGGTCCTACTGAAGGAAGTTGGTCCATATCTCCAACTAATATTAATTTACTTCCTTTGTATATTGCTTTTAATACATAATTCATTAAAAACATATCTACCATAGATACTTCGTCAATTATTATTATATCTCCGTCTATAGGTGTAACTTCAATATCTGGAGTAGGTTTTTCATCTGAAAATTTTCCTATTTCTAAAAGTCTATGCAATGTTTTAGCTTCTTCACCAGTTGCCTCAGTCATCCTTTTTGCAGCACGTCCAGTTGGTGCACACAATACAACTTTCTTGCCTTCTGTTTTATACAATTCTATTATTGTTTTTATTATTGTTGTTTTTCCTGTTCCCGGTCCTCCTGTAATAATTAAAACATTATTTTCATTAATTTTTTCTATTGCTTCTTTTTGTTTTTCTGATAGTTTAATACTACTTACTTTTTTTATTTGCTTTTCTATGTTATCAAATTTTTTAATATTTTCTGCTTGTTCTAAAGACAATAATCTACTTGCTATATTTTTTTCAGTTTCAAAATATTCTGAAAGATAAACCCAGTCCTGAATACACATTTCTGTTTTTCCATCTACTGTGCCTATATCTTCTCTTGTTTCTATTACAATTTGTTTCTTTGCTTTTAAATCTTTTATTCCATCTAAAACATCCTCATCTGATATTCCTAATAAACCACTGACAAATGTTATTAAATTAGTTTCTAACACGCAAGAGTGTCCATTTGCAGATGCTAAATTAAGAGCATGCCTTATTCCGCTTCCTATTCTTCTTAAATTATTTTTTTCTATTCCAATTTGAAGAGCCATTTTATCTATTTGTGTAAAATCTACTTTTAGGCTAAGCTCGCCTAATATATAGGGATCCTTTTCTATTTGGTTTATTGTATCTGCACCAAGCCTTTTATAAATTGTTTGAGCAGAAGATGATGGTATTCCGAATTTTTCTAGAAAACCTACAATCTGCCATAGTTCCCAATTTTCTGTAAAGCTAAGTGATATTTCTTCTGCTTTAGATTTTGAAATTCCTTTTATTTTAGTAAGTTCTTCTGGCTCGTTTTTTAATATTTCAATGGTTGCTTCTCCAAACTTTTTAATTATCTTTTTAGCAGTAGCAGGACCGATTCCTTTTACTATGCCATTTGCAAGATATCGTTCAAGAGCATCTAAAGTTTCTGGCATGATTTTTTCAAAGCTTTCTACTTTAAATTGTTCACCATATTCTGGATGATTTACAAATTTACCAATTACTTTTAAATTATCTCCTTTATTTACGAACGGCAAATAACCGACAATTGTTGTGTCGGTATTTGTCATATAAAATGTTGCTATTAAATAGCCATTTGTTTCATTTTTATAAATTATTTCTTCTACTTCTCCTGTAAGTTCCATTCTTCTCTCTTTTTGTAGCAAATTAATTTTTTATGCAAATACGACATTTTGCATAATAACGTTATTTAGCGACCACCGCCGCCTCCGACCTCCACCGGCCACCTCCGCCTCCACCGGAGAATCCTCCTCCTCCGCCAGAGCCTGATGAAAATGTCGATGTCATTGTAGAACCTACTGAACCAAAACTTTTTGTAAAGTCTGTGTTCATTAGCATTCTCATTGTTACATAATTTGCTAAGAAATTGCTATCATCCATATATTCTGGATAAACAATTTTTAGTTGTTTTATGACTTTCTCTGAAATTCCAAATGCTGTTGCAAATACTAGATAATATTCCCATAATGCTATATCTGGAACATCTTTTTCATTAAGTAATGAAAAGTCTTCCATATATTTCTTAAATGCTTTCCACTTTTCTTGTTCGTCAATTCCTTCTTGTGTATATGCATCTATTTTATTTACAGCTTTTACTCCTAAAGTTATATCTATTATTAAAAGTGCAAGTATCAGTAAAGCTCCTATTTGATAGATATTATTTGACATTACAAAATTAATTATTGTTCCTGAAAATGCTATGAATATATAAAATGATATTGGTAGTAATGCAAATAATATTGAATTATGTTTTAATGATTGTTTTTTCTTTATTCCTTCTGCCGATAATATTTTTTTATCAAGTAATGATTTCTTAACAACCATATCAAAAGAAGTTACTAATCTTCTTACTAGTGAATCATTTGCTCTAATATACTTTTTAAGCTCTTTAAGTGTAATTTCTTGAGTTGCACTATTTCCACATTTATTTACAGCTGACTTTAAAATATTAAATACATTTATTTCATCTTTGTTGCTTGTAATTTCTGCAATATTATTAGTATTTATTATTATTTTAGAGTCTTTTTCTTTTCCAGAATCACTTATAACGCTTTCTATTTTTATGGCCTTTTTTATATTTAAATTTAATATTGTTGCCATAAAAATTTGTCCTAGTACACTTGGATTTATATTACTATAGCAATTATCTATAATATACTTAGCTTCTAATGGTGTTGCATCTTTTCGTGGAAGTTCTCTAAAATAATCAAATTGTTGTGTTGGATATAGCTTAATAGTGTCTTTCATTACTTTTATATTTTTTATTAAGATGTATACTAAAAATAAAGTAATTGTTCCAAATACAATACCTACTATTATTAAATGAGTTGTTCTTTTGGCATTTGCTTCATTTGCCCATTCTGTTTCTTCTTCTATTATGCTAGATAATTTATCGATATTATATTGCCTACCAGAATAATTAATCATTTCTGTTGGCATTGCTACTCTTACTTCAACCATATTATTAGCATTATTTCTATTAACTTCAAACTCTACTGTATTAGTATCTGTAACATTTATTGTTCCATTTAATGCTTCTGAATGTCCCCATACTTTAATATCGTCAAGGTTTTGTGCATTTTCTGGTAATGTAATTGTTCCTGTTAATTTTTTTATTGGTATTTCAAAATCATTTCCAAATAATTGCCAATACATTTCTGCCACATCATTATACTTTGCTATTGCATCTACTACTGTATATCTAATTATGTATGTTCTTTTTGCACTACTATTTTCTAAGCCTGTACCCCACGCAACTTCATAGCTTGAGCCTAAGTTTAAAAAATAATATTCATTTGTTGGAAGATGATAAGCATACTCCATATAATCTTCTAATGGAACTTCTACTCCGTCAATTACAGTAGATACACTTCCATTTACGATATCACTATATTTAGTTCTATCTATTTTGAATTCTTTAAAAAGTGTATTAGTTTCTTCAATGTCTATGTTCCAAATTTCTTCAACATCCATTGAACCATCTGTGTTTATTTCTATGTTATAATTTACATTTTCTAAACTTAAGTCTCCTGAATCAGCATAAGTTTTTTTAGTAAATATTCCAAATAGAATTAATAAAATAATAAAAATAAAAATTATTTTTTTACTTATTTTCATTTTTGTTTCCTTTCATT
>CANQLM010000090.1 GCA_947624735.1 uncultured Clostridia bacterium
GGAACATCTAAACATATAGGAAGAGTTCCAAAAGGTAAAGCAGAAAAAATAACAGTTGAAAAGGAGAAAGAAAATATTTCTCCAGAAGAAAATAAAAAAGAAAAATTGACAAATGAATTAGAAAAAGCAATAAAAGAAGAACGTTATGAAGATGCTGCAAAAATTAGAGATGAGTTAAAGGAGATGAATAAATAATGAATTGGTATTTACAAAATGGAAAAGATTCAGATGTTATAATTAGCTCAAGGGTAAGACTTTCAAGAAATATAGAAGGTATACCTTTTGTACAAAAATGTAAAACAGAGGAATTAAAAACTGTATATGATAAAATGAAGGATGCAACAATAGCTATTGGATATGGACTTAAATTTATTAGTTTAAAAGACTTAGATGATTTGAATAGAGAACTTTTAGTAGAAAAACATTTAATAAGCCCTGAATTTTCAAAATCAAAGAATCCATATACAGCAATTATAATAAATGATGAAGAAAATATTTGTATAACAATAAATGAAGAAGACCATATTAAAATTCAAGTATTTAGCTCAGGACTAGAACTAGAAAATTTAATGAATTTGGCAATTGAAATAGACCAAAAAATAGAGGAATTAGTTCCATATAGCTTTAACAAAAAATATGGATACTTAACAGCTTGTCCAACGAATGTAGGAACCGGATTAAAAATTTCTACAATATCACATTTGCCAGCTTTAACAATTACAGGAAATAGTAGAAAAGTTTTAAATGCAGTAAATAACTTAGGAATGTCAATAAAGGGTATTTACGGAGAAGGTGCTAAATCAGATGGAGATTTGTATCAAATATCTAATAATCAAACAATAGGTGTAACAGAAAAAGAAATTACTAAAAATTTAAAATTAATCTCAGGAAAAGTGATAGAACAAGAAAGAATGGCAAGAAAATATTTGACTAAAAAAGGAATTGATTTAGAGGACAAGTTATATAGAGACTATGGAGTATTATCTAATGCTAGAAAAATGTCTGAAGAAGAAGCAAGAGAATTAATTTCAAATGTAAAATTAGGAACTGATTTAGGCATAATTACAGAATTAGATGATAGTAAAATTTCAAGACTTATATTAGAAACAAAACCTGCTAGTATTCAAATTAAAGTAGGCAAAAAACTTTCTATATATGAACAAGAAATAGAAAGAGCAAATGTTATTAAGCAAATTATAGCTAATTAATTTTTAGTTTTATTTAAATGATTAAAAATATTATAATTCTCTGTGGCTTGTTGTCGCAACGAACCTAATGGTTGTTGCTCCAGCTGACGCATATAGCTGTTGTTGCGAAAACAAGTTTTCGACAACATCTTAATTCGCGCTACGCTTGGTCGCTACGCGCCACTGCCGAATTTATAATATTTTTAATCAATACAATAATTAAAACAAAAATAATAAGGAGGAATAATAATGTATTATAAATTTACTGCAAGAGCAGAAAAAGCTCTTGAACTTGCTCAAGAGTTATCAATGGAATTAGGACATGATTACATTGGCTCAGAACATATTTTATATGGGCTTTCAGAGGAAGGAACAGGAATTGCAAGTAAAGTATTAGAAAATCAAAATGTTACATCAGAAGCAATTAAACAGGAAATTGAAGAAATACTTGGAACAGAGGAACCTATTGAAGATCCAGAAATGATTGCTTTTACACCTAGAAGTAAAAAAGTTATTGAAAATGCTTTTATTGAAGCAAGAAGAACTGGAAGCGAAAATATAGGAACTGAACATATTTTGATAGGCATATTAAGAGAAGGAGATAGTGTTGCAGCGAGAATTTTACTTGAATTAAATGTAAATCCACAAACTCTTTATAATGATATTGTAAAAATAATAAATGAAGAAGAGGAGCAAAAATCAAATAACACAAAAACTGAATCTCATTCAAGTTTTAATCAAACACCAACATTAAATCAATATGGAACGGACCTTACTAAAAGAGCAGAAGAAGGAAAGCTAGATCCAGTTATAGGTAGAGCAACTGAAATTCAAAGACTAATACAAATTTTATCAAGAAGAACAAAGAACAATCCTTGTTTAATAGGAGAGCCTGGTGTAGGAAAAACCGCAGTTGTAGAAGGATTAGCAGAAAAAATAGTATCTGGTGATGTCCCAGAACTTTTAAAAGGAAAAAGAGTAGTTAGTATTGATATTTCGAGTATGGTTGCGGGGGCAAAATACAGAGGAGATTTTGAAGAAAGAATTAAAAAAGCATTAAAAGAAGTACAAAAAGCCAAAGACGTTATATTATTTATTGATGAAGTTCATACAATAGTTGGTGCTGGCTCAGCAGAAGGAGCAGTAGATGCAGCCAATATTTTAAAACCATTATTAGCAAGAGGTGAAATACAATTAATTGGTGCAACAACATTAAAAGAATATATGAAATATATTGAAAAAGATGCAGCTCTAGAGAGAAGATTTAGTAAAGTTACAGTTGATGAGCCATCTGAGGAAGATACAATACAGATTCTTAACGGTTTAAGAGATAAATATGAAGCACATCACAATGTAAAAATTACAGATGAAGCAATTAAAGCATCTGTTGAACTTTCTTCAAGATATATTAATGATAGATTTTTACCAGATAAAGCAGTAGACTTAATGGATGAAGCAGCATCTAGAGTAAAAATGAGAAGTTACACAGAACCAGATTCTTTAAGAAAAATTAAAGAAGAAGTAGATAAAATAGATAGAAAAAAAGAAGATGCAATAAGAGTACAAGACTTTGAAAAAGCTGCTAAATTAAGAGACGAAGCAAAGGTTAAGAAAGACGAATATGAAAAAAGCAAAAAAGAATGGGAAACTAAAAATTCTAAAGAAGTTAAAAGTTTGAGCTATGATGATATTGCAGGAGTTGTTGCATCATGGACAGGAATCCCAGTAGCAAAAGTTTCAGAAAGTGAAAATGAAAAACTAAAAAATTTAGAAGAAAATTTGCATAAAAGGGTAATTGGTCAAGATGAAGCTGTATCAGCAGTAGCTCGTGCAATTAAAAGAAGTAGGATGGGACTAAAGGATCCTAATAAGCCAATAGGTTCATTCTTATTCTTAGGACCAACTGGTGTTGGAAAAACTGAACTTTCTAAAGCATTAGCAGAAAGCTTATTTGGAACAGAAGATGCAATGATAAGAATTGATATGTCTGAATATATGGAAGCACATTCAACTGCTAAACTTATTGGTGCTCCTCCAGGATATGTAGGATATGATGAAGCAGGACAACTTACAGAAAAGGTAAGAAGAAAACCATATTCAGTAATATTATTTGATGAAATTGAAAAAGCTCATCCAGATGTAATGAATATGCTACTACAACTATTAGATGATGGAAGACTTACAGATAACCAAGGAAGAACAGTAAGCTTTAAAAATACAGTAGTTATTATGACATCAAATATTGGTGCAAGACTAATTACAGAAAAAAAGACATTAGGATTTGTAAGTGCAGAAGATGCCTCAGACCAAACAAAAGAATATGAAAATACTAAAAAAGAAGTTATGTCAGAACTAAAAAAGGAATTTAAGCCAGAGTTTTTAAATCGTATTGATGAAGTAATTGTATTCCATAAATTAAATAGTACGCAAATTAGACAAATTGTTGATTTACTAATTAATAATGTGAAAAAATTACTAAAAAATCAAGAGATAGAACTTAAAATCGATGAAAAAGCAAAAGATTTAATTGCTAAAAAAGGAATAGATGACGCTTATGGTGCAAGACCACTTAAGAGAGCAATACAAACAATGGTTGAAGATAAAATTGCAGAAGCTATGCTTGATGGAAAGATTAAAAATGTAGCAGAAATTACAGGAGAAGGAGAAGAAATAGTAGTAAAATAATCTTGAATAATAGCATATTATATGATATAATTATCTCATTAGTTTGTAATAGCAAACGGATT
>CANQLM010000091.1 GCA_947624735.1 uncultured Clostridia bacterium
CCACCATTTAATAATTTAAACCAAATTTTAGCATGCTCTTTTTCATTTTCAGCTGTTTCTAAAAATAAAGCTGCTATCTGCTCATATCCTTCTTTTTTTGCTTTACTTGCAAAATATGTATATTTATTTCTTGCTTGTGATTCTCCAGCAAATGCTTCCATTAAATTTTTTTCTGTTTTTGAACCTTTTAATTCCATTATATTTTCCTCCTCAAATTAATTTTACATTACAAATTATACAATATATTTTACTTAAAATCAAGATAAATATTTAATACTTTACTTAAAATTATTCTTAGTATTACTAATTTCACTTATCATAATATTTTTAATTTTAATTATATCTGGAAATACTAACCCTTTATTTCCTTTTCTCACTAATTTTAAAACTTTTTTTACTTTTGACTCTATTTCTTTCTGTAATTCATAACTTATTTTAACAGGTTCATTTTTCCTATAATATATTTCATTTACATATTTAGGAATTATAGGAAACATATTTTGTATTAAAAATGCTCTATCTAGATTATTTAATTTTCCAAACACAATTGTGTCCACAACGGGTTTTTTATTATTTGATATCTGTTTTTTTATTTTATTTTCATAAATCTTTTTATATTTATGTACTTTTGAACTAATTGGTATAAACCAAAATAAATTATCTATTTTATAATCCTTTAAACAATAAAAACACGGTCTTTTTATTCCATTATCTTTATTACTCATTAGCTCATTGTCTTTAACTTTTTCAAAATATTCATCTCTTACAAAATAAAAATATCCTTTTTTTATTATCACTTTTATCCTCCTAAAAAAATAATGCAGAGATATATAATATACCCCCACATTATTAAAAATTTGTTCACCTACTCATTTATTACTTCTATTTCAAAGTTTCGCCAATAGGGTGGCGAAATACATTTGTTCACCTACTCATTTATTACTTCTATTTCAAAGTTTCGCCAATAGGGTGGCGAAATACATTTGCTATTGTTATTATATGCCAATTTTATTTTTTTGTCAACTACTTAATAACATTTAGTAAATAATATTATTTCCAATCTTAAAAAAAATATTAAAATTTATTATTGATTACAATAATCACATATTATTTCAGCTGATTTTTCTACTCCAAAAGAATCGCTATTTATACATAAATCATAATTTGATGGATTTACCCATTCTCTTTCTGTATAGTGTTTATAGTGTGTATCTCTTTGTTTATTTATTTTTCTAATTTCTTTTTCTGCTGTATTTTTATCTAATCCATAAAATTCTGTTGCTCTTTTTATTTTATTTTCCATTGAATTATAAATAAATACTTTAACAACATTTTTATTATCTTTTAATACAAAATCAGCACATCTTCCGATTATTACACAAGATTCATTTTTAGCTAACTTTTTTATGAATTCAGATTCTTTAATAAATAATTCATCACTATTGCTTAATGCTCCTACATAATTATTTATTTCTTCTAAATTATTTCTTTGTTGCTCTATTTTTTCTATATAGTCTTTTGAAAGTCCTGTTTCTACTGCCATTTTACTTATGAATTCTTTATCATAAAAATTAATTCCTAATTTTTCTGATACTAGTTTTCCTATATACCTTCCTCCTGAGCCATATTCTCTTGCTATTGTTATTACAATGTGTCTTCCATTTTCGTGTTCTTTAATGTTATTTTCTTCAATAGTAATGTCTGTTACATTATTTTCTTTAAACTTTCTAACTTGTATAATTAGAAGTATAACTGCGATTACAAATGCTGTTCCATCTGCTACTGGTCCACCATAAAGTATTCCTGTTAATCCCATTATATTACTTAGTACAATCATTGATGGAATTAAGAAAATTATTTGTCTTGATAATGATAAAATAATACTTCTTGAACTTTTTCCTATTGCTTGGAAAAAGATTCCTGATGGGATTTGAATTCCATTACAAATGCAAAGCATTAAGAATATTCTAAATGTCATACATGCAAATTCCATATAAAGCTCATCACCACTACCAAATAGTGATATTAATTTATCTGGTATTGTTTGGAATAATATAAATGCTATTGTGCTTATTGTTAAACTTGTTGTTAAAACAATTTTTAATGTTTGCTTTACTCTATCAAATTTTCTTGCACCATAATTATAGCCAAAGATTGGTTGAGTTCCTACTGCAATTCCAACTATTATACTGTTTAAGATTTGATTTATTTTCATTACAATACCAATTACTGTAATTGGTATTTCTTTACCATATTTGGTTTCTGCTCCATACTTGTTAAATAAATTATTTTGTACTGCTACAACTACAACAAAACTCATTTGAGTAATGAAACTACTAATTCCTAATGCTAGTACTCTTCTTATTACTCCAAATTTTAATTTAAGTGATTCTAAGTTTAGCCTTATTGATTTAGTCTTTCTTAAATATATTATATTTAGTAAAAATGTAATAAATTGACTAAATATTGTTGCTATTGCAGCACCTTCAACTCCCATTTTAAATACGAATATAAGAATTGGATCTAAAATTATATTAAGCACTGCTCCTGTTACCATTGATGTCATTGCAAATTTAGGGCTTCCATCTGCTCTTATTATTGAGTTTAATGTAGTTCCTATCATCATAAAAGGAATACCCATTGCAATTATTCTACCATAAGATACCGCATAATCTCTTAAAGCATCTGTGCAACCAAATAAGTTTAAAAGAGGATTTAAAAATATTAGTGTAAAAATGCAGAAAATTATAGCTATTACTACTGATGATATAATTCCATTTCCAACACCTTTAGTAGCTTCTTCTTTTTTCTTTTCTCCTAATTTTAAACTCAAATATGCTGATGAACCATCTCCTATCATTAGAGCAAATGCTAAGCATATCATTGTAATTGGAAATACTACATTTGTTGCACCATTTCCTAAATATCCAACTCCCCAACCAATAAATATTTGGTCAACTATATTATATAATGAGTTTACAAGCATTGATATAATACAAGGAATTGAAAATTTTCTGATTAATTTTCCTATTTTTTCTGTTCCTAATATATTTTCTTTTGTTTGTGTTTTTAGTACATTCTCTTTTGTCTGTGTTTTTTCGTTTTCCATTTTAATATTGTCCTCCTATTGATTTACATATAAATTCTGAGACTTGTAAGCCTCAGATTAGAATAATTTTTTTACTTTATATATCAAAAAAGTATGTTGCTTCTAAGTCTGCTTCATGCATAAGTAATGCTATTGGATACTTTTTATATGCTAAGCCTATTGTTGTATATAGTTCTTTTGGCTCTGTATATCCCATATGCCAACGGATTGCATATTTTTCATCATTGGTAAGTTTCATATATTCTGTAAGCATCATTACAGATTTTTCTCCATGTCCATAAGGAATTGTATCGTCTACTGCATAGTAAGGTACTTTTTCCCAAACTCCTAAACTATTTTTTGCATTTCTATAATCAACTTTATAAAAATTAGTTTTGCATATATCGTGAAGTAGTGCAATTATTTTAATTGAGTCTTCTGGTGTTTCTATAGGAAGTACTGAAGTTTCTACTTTATGCTTTAATATTTCATATACTTTCATACTATGTTCTAATAAACCACCTTCTTTAGAGCCGTGAAATCTAGTGCTTGCAGGTGCTGTATAAAAATCAGATTTTTCTAAAAAATCAAGTAATTGATCTATTCCTTCTCTGTTTGTTTCTTTTAGTAATTTAATAAATTC
>CANQLM010000092.1 GCA_947624735.1 uncultured Clostridia bacterium
ATTTTTAAATTCTTCTGAATTTTCTTTAATAAAATCATTAATGGGTTTTGCTAATACATATCTTTCTTTAATTTCTGTAGTTCTATCCGACATACCAATCAAAATGTCTATGTCTTTTATAGGAAGCATTTTATAAACTTTGTAAAGCATACTGTTGTCATAAGATTTTGCTACACTAAATTCACTTTTCTTACAAGCTAGTTTTTTATTTTGTTTACTTACATCTAAACCAATATAATTTAATACTTCGTCTAGCAATCTAGTACCTCCCTAATTAATTCGTCTACTTGTATAATCTTTATATTTTCTTTTTTTCTAACTTTAATTTTTTTATTGTTATATTCTCTTTTTCCAATTGTTACAATATAAGGTATTTTTAAGTCTATTGCTTTATATTCTTTATTTTGCTTATTTGTATCTGATAAATCTACTTTTGCTCTTATTCCATATTTTAAAAGAATTTCTTCAATCTCTTTTGCATAATCTTCATACTCGTCTCCTTCTGGTATAATTACAACTTGAGTTGGAGCAATCCATAAAGGAAATTCTCCCTTATATTTTTCAATTAATATTCCAAGTAGATTTTCATAGCTTCCAACTGATGTTCTATGAATATATATTGGATATTCTTCTTTATTGTCTTTGTTTACATACGTTAAGTCAAATCTATGAACTATTTCAAAATCTATTTGCATACTAGAGAAGGACTCATCTTCATAGAAAATTTGTATAGAAGGGCCATACATCTTAGCTTTTTTATTTTCTATATATGGAACTTTTAATATATCTAATGCATTTTTCATTGATTGAACTGCATAATTCCACTCTTGTATAGTTCCGATATATTCATCTTTTTTAGTATCGTCCCAGTTTGAAATGCAATATTTTACATCTAAACCTAGTTTAGAAATAAAATTAATTTGTAATTTTAGTGATTCGATTATTTCTTTTTCTAAATTTTCTTTTGCTAAAAATATGCTTGCATCTGACAAAGTTATTTGCCTTGTTCTATTTATTCCTTTTATATCTCTTTCATCTCTAAATACTGTCGATGTTTCACTAATTTTAATTGGTAAAGCCTTATAGCTTCTTTGTTTAGTTTTATATACTGTACAATGAAATGGCATTGAATAAGGTCTTAGTACAATAGAGTTATCTTCTTCGTCATCGCTTGACTTTATAATAAACATTTCATCTTTTTGCTCATTAAATCTATCTTCGATTTTGTATATTTCTGCTCTAGATACACTTGGAGTTCTTACTATCTCATATCCATTTTTTTCTTCTTCTTTTTCAACATAGTTTCTTATTATATTTATAATTTTTGCTCCATTTGGTAATATAATTGGAAAACCTTTCCCAATGTAATCTGCATAAGTATATAATTCTAATTCCTTACCTAATTTATTTATTTCTGATGTTTGCATTTTGTCATCCCTTCTCTTTTGATTTGGTTTGATTATATCATTCGATATATAAAAATACAAGGAAAAAACTGCAAAATAATTTGCAGTTTTTATAATTAGTTTACTTTATAAATTAATTTCATTTTTTACAGTGTTTATAAATTCTTGAGAATCTATTGCTCCTAAATCTCCTTTTTTTCTATCCCTTACAGATACTTTATTTTCTTGTACTTCTTTATCTCCTACAATTAACATATATGGTACTTTAGAAAGTTGTGCTTCACGAATTTTATATCCTGTTTTTTCACTTCTTTCATCAACTTCAACTCTTATTCCATCTTTTCTCATTTCTTCTGCTAGTTTTCTAGCATATTCATGATGTCTGTCTGTAATAGGAAGTATTTTTACTTGAACTGGTGCAAGCCATATTGGAAGTGCTCCTTTTGTTTCTTCTAGTAAAAATGCAATAAATCTATCTAGTGAACCTAAAATTGCTCTATGGATAACTACTGGTCTATGTTCTTTTCCATCTTCTCCTATATATGTTAATTCAAATCTTTCTGGTAAAGCAAAGTCTAATTGGCATGTAGAAACTGTTACATCATGTCCTAATGCTGATTTTATTTGAACATCTAGTTTTGGTCCATAGAATGCTGCTTCGCCTTCTGCTTCATAGAAATCTAAATTAAGTTCTGTTAATATTTCTCTTAATTGTCCTTCTGCTAAATCCCACATTTCGTCATTATCAATATATTTAATTTTATCTTTTTTGTCTCTTAATGATAATCTGAAACTATAATCCTTAAATCCAAAGTCTTTATATACTGATAAAATTAGTTTTACAACTTCTCCAAATTCTTCTTTTATTTGGTCAGGTCTTACAAAAAGGTGTGCATCATTTTGGCACATTTCTCTAACTCTTTCTAGTCCGCATACTGCTCCACTATTTTCATATCTAAAGTCATGTGCAAGTTCACCTATTCTTATTGGTAAGTCTTTATATGAGTGTAAACTATTTTTATAAATAAGCATATGATGTGGACAGTTCATTGGTCTTAAAACTAATTCTTCATTATCCATTTTCATTATTGGGAACATGTCATCTTTATAATGGTCCCAATGTCCACTTATTTTATATAATTGTGTATTAGCTAAACTTGGAGTATAAACATGTTTATATCCTAAAGCAACTTCTTTATCTTGAATATATCTTTCTAGTAATCTCCTTATTGTTGCTCCATCTGGTAAATACATTGGAAGTCCTGAACCTACTAATTCATGTGTCATAAATAGATTTAAATCTTTTCCTATTTTTCTGTGGTCTCTTTGTTTTGCTTCTTCTTGTAATTGTATATATTCTTCTACTTGACTATTCTTTGGAAAAGCTATTGCATAAATTCTTTGAAGCATTTTGTTATGCTCATCACCTCTCCAATAAGCTCCTGAATTAGATAAAAGTTTAACTGCCTTTACCTTACCTGTGCTCATTAAATGTGGTCCTGCGCAAAGGTCTGTAAATTCACCTTGTCTATAAAAAGATATTTCTTCTCCTTCTGGTAAATCATTTATAAGTTCTTGTTTATAAGGCTGTCCTTCCATTAGATTTAAGGCTTCTTCTTTTGAAAGTGTAAATCTTTCAATAGACAAGTCTTCTTTTATAATTTTTTTCATTTCTTCTTCGATTTTTGCTTTATCTTCTTCAGTAAAGTTTTCTTCTACATCAAAATCGTAGTAAAATCCTTCGTCTATTGCTGGACCTATAGCAAATTTGACATTAGGAAATAATCTTTTTACTGCTTGAGCCATTATGTGTGATGCAGTATGCCAATATGCTTTTTTTCCATCTAAATCAGAGTCAAAAGTTAAAATTTCTAATTTGCAATCATTATTTAACTTTGACCTTAAGTCAACTACTTTGCCATCTACTTTAGCACAAGTTGCCATTCTAGCTAACCCTTCACTTATAGATTTTGCTAAATCTATAATAGAAATTCCTTGTTCTACTTCTTTTATAGAACCATCTTTTAAAGTTATTTTTATCATAATAATTCCTTTCTTCGCTTCGCTCAGAATCGGCACTACAAGATTTTTTTCAAAATCTCGTAACTCTTGCCATGCTGAGGAACGATTTTATATGCTCTTAAAGATATTAAAATCCCAGAGCATATCTATATAATATGCTCTGGGGTACTTTTATTTTTAGCACGGTTCCACCCGGATATTTTACTCATTTTGTAGCTTGTAACGCTGGCTT
>CANQLM010000093.1 GCA_947624735.1 uncultured Clostridia bacterium
CAGAAATTAAAGAAAGATATGTATTAGCAAAACCCATTAATGATTTTATTAAAGAAAATTCAGAAGAATTTAAAAATCTGCTAGAATTAGCTAAAATAGAAGATATTAAAAATATTGAGAAAACACAAGAAGAATTTAGAAATAAAATACCATACTTCATTAAATATGATAAAAACTATTTATGGCAAATATATTACTCTAGTGAAGATAATAAATATTTTATGTTATTCCCAGCAAGAGAAGAAGGCGAAACATCAGCACTTTTTTACCTAATAAAAAAGAAATTAGAAAATTCTAAAGAAATGATTTATGTACCAATATGCAAGGAAGAACCTAAAGATGAATTCTTTTCTCATCAAGAAATGACAGATATAGAAAATTATATATGGTTATTTACTAAACAGTGGCCAACGATTTATGAAGTTGAAGATAAAGGAAAAGAAAAAATATATATCATAGGACAAACAAAAGTAAAGTACGGATTTGAAAGCAAATATAGAATAGAGATAAGCTCTAAGACGCAAGCAGAGGAAGAATACACATTACTTAAGGCATTATTTATATTGACTACAGAAACATCATATAAATTTAGTCCAGTAATAGACGATAAAGGAAATTTAAGACTTGAATATAATGGAAATATTATTCAAATAAATGATTTAACTAAATTCATATCAGAACAAGTAAACATTGAGCAAAACAGAGGAAATGAGTTAAATATAAAGATTGAAAATTGCAATAGTCAATTAGAACAAATAAAACAAGAAATAAAAGAATTAAATGCTATTTATTTATCACAAGAAAAACAAATAGTAATGTTTTTAGATTGTAAAAAAAGTGTATTAAAAAGAATCAAATATTACTTTAAAAAGCCTATAAAAAGTGCTAATTTTACTATAAGTAAAAAAGAAAACACAGAAAAAGAAGAAACAAAATTTGATGATATAATTAAATCAAATTTAAAAACATATACACTTTCTGACTTAGTTAAAATATGTAAAGAAAATAGTGAAGTTGAAAACAAATATAAAAATATAAAAGCAGATTTAAATGCAATAAAAAATAAAAGACAAAATTTAGAAAGAAAAATAAACAATGCTAAAAAATATTTAGAAGAAATTGAAGAACATAAAAAGAGTTTATTTGAATTTTGGAAATTTGCTAAAAAAGACGAAAGTCCTGCATTAGTTGAAGGAGAAGAAAAAGCACAAGACAAAATAGAAGTAAAATTTAATTTAGATGAAGATATGGACAACTTAGCAATAAGAGCAGACATTTTGCAAAGACAAAAATTATCTACAGATGAGATAAATAGTATATTTGCATGTAAGTATATCTTAAATTCAATAAATAGCGTACTCACTGGACAAGATGAAGAAAAAGTACTTCTAAAAGACCTAGAAAATTTAAAAAAAGATTTTGTAGCAAATAGAAAAACAGAAATTTTTGGAGAAATAGAGGAAGATTACACAAAAATTAAAAATCTAAAAAATAAAAAGCATAGAGAAAACAAAAAGAATATCTATTCTGTATTAAGGATTAATGATACAACTACATTGGAAGATTATAAAAACATTGTAGAAAACATAATTAGATTTTTAAATGAAGCATACAAAAAAATAAAATCAATTACAGAATTTCCAGTTTATTATACTAGTGGAAAAGAAAATGAATACACAATTGCAGAAATAGATCCTAAAAAAATTAATTTAAATTATTCAAAAGAGAAAATTATTTATAAAATAAATATAACTTGCGAAGATAATTTACTTTATTTTAGCAACATAATATATTATGATAACTTAAACAAAACACTTCCAGAAGGTATGGATATATCTCAAGATGTATTAGTAAAACTAAAAAAATACGAAAATATAAAAGAAACATATGTAAATTTACTTGAAGAAAAAAATTTATTTGACGTAAAGATTACAAAAACAAAGGTAGTAGAGGAAGTATAAAAATAAAAGGGGCTTTTAAAGTGAACCTCAATTAGTTCACTTAAGCCTTCTTTTTACTTTCTATTTCTTCTCTGTAAAGTTTATCATAACAATTTCTACAAAGAGCCAAATATTCTTTATCACCAATAACAATATCAGTATCCTTGCCACCCTTAAAATAGGTAAAAACAGCATTTTCGCTTTTACAATTATCGCAAATTGAAGTAAGCATATTAACATTATCAGAAATGCAAAGTAAATCAGCCATTTTACCAAAAGGCTTCTTTTCAGCAGTTAAATTAAGACCTGCAATAAAAAACTTTTTTCCGGAGCTTGCCATTTTTTCAATAGTTTTTACATCTCCATCTAAAAACTGAAATTCATCAATACAATAAACGTCAGCATCATAATTTTTTAAATCATCCATACTATTTATTACAATGGCCGGAATATCAATTCCATTTCTTGATACTACAACATCTTTTCCAGCTCTTGTATCAATAGCAGGTTTAAACATTTTAACATTTTTACCAGCTATTAATTGCCTTTTATATTCACTTAGAATTTGTTCAGTTTTTCCACATTTCATTGGACCAGAATATACATTTATGTCTCCCATTTTATTTCCCCTTTATTATATTTTTAGACATCATTTACTATCATAGTACAACAGAATAAAAGTATCAAGCAAAATTATAAAAAAATAAAAAATTATATTTTTTGTAATAATATTGTAAAAAAAATATATAAATGATAAAATAGAAGTGCTATATATCTTTAAAAGGAGGTATATATATTTGAAAGAATTAGAAGACATTTTAGGAATTGATAATGTCAAGTATAATGAGCCTATGAGTAATCATACATCTTTTAAAGTAGGTGGACCAGCAGAAATATTTGTTACGATAGATGACATAGATAAATTACAAAAAGTTTTAACATATTCAAAAAGTTCACAATTAAAAGTTACTGTAATAGGCAACGGAAGTAATTTACTAGTATCAGACAATGGAATACTAGGCTTAGTTATTAAATACGTAGCCAAAGATATAAATATTAACAATGAAACTTGCGAAGTTAAAGCAAGTGGAGGAGTATTAAATCCTGTTTTGGCAAATGCACTTAAAGAACAAGGGCTATCTGGATTTGAATTTGCTTCAGGAATACCAGGAACTTTGGCAGGTGCAGTATATATGAATGCAGGAGCCTATGGTAAAGAAGTAAAAGATATTGTACAATATGTAAAATATATTGACATTGATACAAAAGAAATTAAAGTTTTACATAATAATGAAATTAAATTTGAATATAGAAAATCAATCTTTGAAAAGCTTAAAGCTATAATAGTTGAAGTAGGAATGATTTTTGAAAAGCAAGATAAAAAAATAATAGAAGCTAAAATGGAAGAATATAAAGAAAAACGAAAAGAGGCACAACCACAAGATATGCCTAATGCAGGAAGCATATTTAAAAAGGGGAAAGATTTTGTTACATCAAAATTAATTGATGAAGCAGGATTAAAAGGCTATAAAATTGGTGGAGCTATGGTATCAGAAAAGCATGCTGGTTTTATAGTAAATACAGGAAATGCTACTGCAGAGGATATACTTAATTTAATTGAATATATAAAAAAAGTAATATATGAGAAATATGAAAAGAAACTAGAAACAGAAGTGAGGATTATAAAATAATGGGA
>CANQLM010000094.1 GCA_947624735.1 uncultured Clostridia bacterium
TTCCGTGCCATCTTATTTCAATTAAATCTTTCATTAATTGCCTCCTTTTTATTTTTCTTCTTTTAGTATATTAGCTACTTTTTGTTTTAATTCTTATGATGTTTAATGTAGTTTAAGTATATATTTATTTATAACTAATGTCAATGAAATAACTCTTTATTTTTCAATAAATTTGTTGTATAATAGATATGTATTTTAATTTAATTTTTTAAAGGAGTTTATGAAAATAAAATGACAAGTAAAGATAGAGCATATTTAAGAAGTTTAGCAAATAAGGTAGAACCGATATTTCAAGTTGGTAAGTCTGGCATATCAGATAATTTAATTAAACAAGTTGATGATGCACTAGAAGCAAGAGAGTTAATCAAAATTACTGTATTAGAAAATTCTCCAGAAGATGGACTTGATATTGGAAATACTTTAGCTGAAAAAACAAATAGTGTTTTAGTTCAAGTTATGGGAAAGAAAATTACCCTATACAGAAAAAAGAAAAAAGATTCTAAAATTAATATTTAAATTTAATAAAACCCAGATTGTTAAATATTTTATCTAACAATTTGGGTTCATTTCAATTTTTATTATCCGCTTCTTGGACATTTAAAGTTAATGCTTTATTATCCGTTATATAGGCATTTAAATTTGAGATTTTACTATCCATTGCATGGACATCTAAAGCAATCTTTTTCAATTATACATAGGATTAATGCTATAAAGCTTAATAATGTTGTTAAAGCAAATGCAGTTAATAATCCAAGTAAAATTGCTATTGCAATAGATGCAGTTGCTATTGTCATAGTAAGTGTATTGTGATAAATTTTTTAATAAGGTTATTTAGCCTTATTTTCATAATTAATAATATTTTAATTTGACAAATTGAATTTATAATAAATTTTAATTTCTTTGTCTTCTGAAACTGTTATTTTATCAATTAAAGAAACTAACATTTCTCTTGTTATTTTTTTATCATTAATAAATTCCTTAACTATTTTTCTTAAGTCTATTTCTTTTGGAGTATATTCTTTCTTGTGTGATAATGCTTCAATTGATTTTTTTATTTCTTCTTTTTTATCGATTATTAATTTATACATTCTTTCAAAATCTTCTTGATTAATTACTCCATTTAATTTATCTTCATATATTTGATTAATTTTTTTATTCTGTATTTCTAATCTACTTTTTAATAATTCGATTTGGTCTGGTATTAAATTTTTGTTAAACGTCATTTTGTCTTTTATATTTTTTGCAATTAAATAATATTCTTCTTCTTTTTTATATTTAAGTAATCTTGATATAATTGTCTCTATTATTATATTAGTTAATTTTTCACAATTATTTGAATGTGGTGTGCAAACTTTTAATTTTACATTAGATGCATATGTATTACATCTTAAATATTGAACTACATTTCCACTTTTATGCTTTATTGATATCACACTTAATTTTTTTCCGCACTCAGCACACTCAATTAACCCTTTTAATAAAAAATCATATTTATATATTCTTGTATGCTTTCTACTGTCAATTAAATTTTTCACTATGTCAAATGTTTCTTTATCTATTAATGGTTCGTGTTTATTTTTGACCACAATATAATCTTCCTCTTTTGTTAGCATTATTTTTTTACTTTTATAACTTAATTTTTTTCGTTTTCCATTAATAACATAACCAAGATAAGTTTTATCTCTTGCTATTCTTATTATTGTGTCTTTATTCCATTTTCGCTTTATCTCTTTTGCTTTTCTGTAACGAACATTACCAACTGATTCTGCTGGAGTTGGAACTTTTTCTTGATTTAATTTATTTGCAATTACAGACGGCAGAGTTCCACATTTAAGTTCATTAAAAATATTGGTTACTATTGGAGCTGTTTCTTCATTTGGCACATAATGATTTTTATTGTTAGAATCTTTTAAATATCCATACTTTGGGTATGTTGTCATTACTTTTCCTTGCAAGGCTTTATTATGCTTTCCATCTCTTGTTTTCTTTGAGCAATCTCTTAAAAACCATTCATTGAAAAATGCTCTAAACTTAATGTCGTCAAAAAAGTTTGCTGATGTCTTAGAGTCTAAATTTTCATTAACTGCAATGAATCTTACACCTTTTAATTGAAAATATTCTTCAATATATTCGTCTATTCCAGACGCAACTCTGCCAAATCTAGATAAATCTTTTACCACTACAAGATTTACGTTTCCTAAATCGATGTCTTTTATCATTCTTTTAAATTCTGGTCTATCATAAAATGCACCACTTTCTCCATCATCACTATAAATATCATAAATCTTTAGTTTATTTTCTTTGCAAAAGTTAAGTAATAGGTCTTTTTGATTAGTTATACTGCCACTTTCACCATATCTTTTTAAGTCTTCTACTTTTTCATTAGATAGTCTTAATAATATTCCTACAGAATATTTTTCAGGATTACTTATTGTTATCATATATCCTCCTTCATTTAGTGTAACAATAAGTTTCCCTTCATATTTTTTCATTTTAAATCTTATTGTTTAGTTTTAAGTCATTATATGAATTCAACTTTTCTTTTACATAAGATTTAAATATTTCTTTTAATACATCTTTAACATCCTTTCCTTCTTCATTAAAAACTTCTATAACTTTATATTTATTTTTCTCCATAAGTGCCTCCAATTAATATGATTGAAACTTATACTGTTTAATTATATTTGCAAAAAAAAGAAAGATAACTATTTAGTGTTATCTTTCTAAAACTTATTTTTTATTTACTAATTTTACTTGGAGTCCAACTTCCAGAGGCATCCTTGGTTAATTGGATATCTGTTCCTAGAGAAACTACTGGGCAAACACAATTGGCATAGCTATAAGCGTTACCGTACGACTGGAATAAGCCGTAGTATCGCAAGTTGCCAGTATTCACAGCGCGAAGGCCAAAATTCGCACCGCGAGAGCTACAAAGAGAATAGCGGGAAGCCAACCAGTAACTTATTCCTGATGGAAACATCATATTAAAAAATACTTCATTATTATAGTAATCTGATACTTGACTTTCATAAATATAGGTATCTTTTACTGTTAGATTTGTTACTTGTGTATATCCTTGGTTTGTTACTGTATCTTCTGTATTTATTGGTATTGTTATTCCATTTGCAGTAGCATCACTTTCACTTATTCCGTCTTCTTTTAATTTTCCTCCACTTGCTACATTTACTCCTGAATCTTTTTGAAAATCATATAAATTTGGATAATATGCATACTTTCCTGTATAAGTTTGAACTTCTCCACTTGGTGTATTTTCTTCTATTCCTTTTGAACTCATTCCTTTTTGTATATCTTCTAGGTCTATACTTCTTGCTATTGTTCCTAGCTCTTTATTGCTATATAGTTTATTACATATATCATCTAATAAATATACTCCATTATTATATCCTAGTGCTCCTTGGAAAGTTACAATTTGCGTATTTTGACTGGTTGGTACTCCTACTATTTCTACATTTCCTATTTTATCTATGCTTAGTACTTTCCATGTATATGTCTCTTGTGATATTGTTTTGTCTTCTGGTGTGCCTAACTGGTTTTTATATTTATAAATCAATATTTCTATGAATTTTTAGTGACAACATTGGTGACAAATAA
>CANQLM010000095.1 GCA_947624735.1 uncultured Clostridia bacterium
ATTTTTATAAATCTAATAAGTTAATTGTAACCAAAATGTAACGATTCTTTCACATTTCTTTCACAAAAGTAGAGTATATTAATAATGTAAAAATCAAATTGAAAGGACTTTTTTTATGGAAGAAAATAAAAATTATGTAGAAGTAAAATCTCAAGAAAGGAGTTTTAAATCTCCAAAAAAATATAGCTTTGGAAAGAATGTATTAGTTCCTTTTGCTAGTGGAGTTCTTGGTGCTGGAGTACTTTTAGGAGTAGCATTTAATGTTCCTTATGTTAAACAAAATTTACTAGGAATAAGTAATCCTACTCAAAATAGTCAAGGTAGTTCAAGTGTAAATTATAATAATTTAAATACAGATTTAATTTCTTTATCTAACTTTTCAGATACAGGAGTTTATGTTGCTCAGACAGTAAGACCTTCAATAGTTGGAATTAGTGTTGAATACTCTGTAAGTACAATTTTTTCAAGAGTAACTTCAACTGCTAAAGCAGAAGGCTCTGGTGTTATCATAAGCCAAGATGGTTATATTTTAACAAATAATCACGTTATAAGTACTTCTTCAAATTCATCTAACTCATATTATACTGTTGGAGAAGCTACTAAAATAACCGTTACACTATATAACGATGAAACTGAATATGAAGCAAAAGTTATTGGAACTGATGAACAAACTGACCTAGCTGTTATAAAAATAGATAAAAATGACTTATCTGCTGCAACATTAGGAGATTCTGATAGTGTTCAAGTTGGAGAATGGTGTATGGCTGTTGGCAATCCTTTAGGAATGCAAAGCAGTGTAACTACTGGTTCTGTTAGTGCTTTAAATAGAACTATAACAGATTCAGATGGAAAAAGTTTTACTTTAATTCAAACTGATGCTGCTATAAATGAAGGAAATAGTGGTGGTGCTCTAGTTAATAGTAAAGGTGAGGTTATAGGAATTAATACATTAAAGGCTTCAGGTACTGGAGTTGAAGGTTTAGGTTTTGCTATTCCAATTAACTCTACTAAATCTATTTATTCAGATTTAATACAATATAACAAGGTTAAAAGACCTTATATTGGAATAACTGGTAGTGATATTACTGATTCTATTATAAAAAATAATCCTACTGTTAAATTAGTTATTGGAGCTTATGTAAGAAGTGTTGAAGATTATTCTCCTGCTGAAAGAGCTGGTTTACGTATTGGCGATATTATTATAAAAGCTGATGGTAAAGAAGTAAAAAATATGGATGACTTAAATAAAATAAAAAATGAGCATGCTATCGGTGATACAATGACTGTAGTAATTAATAGAAATGGCGAAGAGCAAGAAATTTCATTAACTTTAGCAGAACAACCATAATAAAAAAAGTTTTATAAAATATCACATCTAATTCACACAATGGACAAATTTCAAAACTATAATATTAATATAATCAGTAATTAATTTACTCCTGATTACTGATTAGAAATAAAAATACATCCCCTTTTATTTTCAAAAAGCGACTAGTTTTTAATTACTAGCCGCTCTATTTTTTAATAAATATATTTTTGTGGGTTAACTGATGCCCCATTTATTCTTATTTCAAAATGTAAATGGTTACCTGTTGAGTTACCTGTTGAACCAACTTTTGCAATTACATCTCCTGCTTTAACTGTTGTTCCAACTTTTACATTTATTGAACTACAGTGTCCATAGTAAGTTTCAACACCGTTTCCGTGTGATAATACAACTAAGTTACCATATCCACCACTTACTCCTGCAACTTTAACTGTTCCGTCTGCTACTGCTTTAATTGGTGTACCATAACTTGTTGCTAAGTCTAAACCACCATGTGCGTGATTTCTAATACTTTCTCTACTACCATATCTTGATGTTATTGTACCACCTGAAAGTGGTAAAGATGCTAAATAAATTCCGTTTACAGTTCTTTTATCCCTTTGTCTTTTTTCTTCTAGCTTTGCGTCTAAACTTTGTGAAATTTTTAATTTAGCTTCTGATATAGATTCATCACTAACTGGTTCTTCTAAATATAATGTTGTAATTTTTAAGTCTGGTTCTATTTCATTATAACTATTTTTTAAGTTATCTACTAATTCTTTTGCTTCATCTAAAGAATTAACATATACTACATCTTGTTCATCATTACTTGATACTTCATATACTGAATATATATTTTTTGAGTTTTCTTTTACTTTTTCTATAACTTCTTCTTCACTTACTAAACTTCTATCAACATATTGAAATTTGTAACTTATATTATCAAGTGCAACGAATGCAACGTTTTCTTCTTCTGATTTTAATATTTTGTTATCTACTTCTTGCTCAAATTCTGTTTTGTTTCCGACATATCCTATTTGTGTTTCTCCTAATGTAACTGCGTATGCAGGCTTAAATTTTATTAAAATTATGCCTACAATTATGATAATGGATATTGTCATCACTTTAAAAATATTAACCATCGTTTTCAGGTTATAATCTATTGAATCTTCGTTTAAAATAAATGTCACTCTCCTTTTTTCATATAGACGCAATATTAATTATACCATATATTATTAACAAAGTCAAGAAAAATATACATTTTTCGCCAAAAAGGACAAGAAGTAAAATCTCCTTGTCCCTTATTTTAATACATTTTTCAGTTTTTTATATCTCGATAATATCCATTTCTGAAGTAAATGCTTCATTTCCATATGCATAAATTATATAAAGTTCGCCATTTGGACCTTGCATAAAGTTAGTTACATTATCTATTTCATATATTTCGCTATCTAGATTTCTTTCATAAACATTATATCCTGTACTTTGCATTGATTGTGCATCTTCTGCTGCTTTCTTTACTACTGATTTTATTCTATCATTAACAACTTTTTCTTCTAAACCTCTTACTTGTAAAACATCTTTTATTGTAACATTTGTATCTGTTTTTAGATTATAATTATATGTTTGAACTAATAATCTTTGTGCACTATCGCCTTCTTTGATTGATGCCATTATTCCAACTGATAAAATATCGTTGTTAATATATGCTGTATATGAAACATCACATATTGTGTACAATGTTGTATTTGTCATTATATCATTTAATTTTTTTATAAATATGCTATTGGTTATATCATTATATGATTTAGCAACTTCTCCTGATATGTTTACACTAGGAATTGTTGCTCTTATATCATATTTTCCTTCTTCTTTTCTTTCAAATTTGTCTATTCCACTAAATACTATTGGTTTTGTTGCATCTATTTTTTGGATTCCTGTATCATCATAATTGAAGTCAAAGAATTCATTTGTAAATAAATCTTTAAATCCATCTTTGATTTCGGCTTGTGTTACTACATTGGTTTGTCCATTCCCACTTGGAACTTCATATCCAATTTCATTATCAACTTCTCTTTTGAAAAACTGTGCATACACGCCTACAAATATTGCTATAACACATATTATAATAATTAGTACATATAATACATTTCTAACTGTTTTGTTCATAACATTCTCCCAACTTATTTTATTATAAAGATTATAACACTAAAGTGTTTAAAGTACAAGAGAATAATTTGAGTTCTATAAGGTTTTACTATAATCCTTTAATACATT
>CANQLM010000096.1 GCA_947624735.1 uncultured Clostridia bacterium
ATTAAATCTTCATCTCCAAGTTTTGCTCTTACTCTTTTTATATATACTGTTAAAGTGTTATCATTTACATAGTTTCCCGCTATATCCCATATTTTATCTAAAATTTTTTCTCTTGTAATTGTTTTTCCCATATTACTTAGTAACAAAATTAATATTTTATATTCTAATGAAGTAAATATTACTTCTTTTCCATCTACATATACCCTATTTGCCTCCAAGTCAACTCTTATATTTTTACATATCAACTCATTTTTATCTTTATTATATCTTCTTAAAACATTTTGAATTCTTGATATTAGTTCTCTATTTCTAAAAGGTTTTATAATATAGTCATCTGCTCCTAAATCAAATCCTAAAACTACATCCTTTTCTTCGTCTTTTGCTGTAAGAAATATCACAGGAATATCTTTTTCCTTTTTTATATATTTGCATAAATCAAAACCGTTTCCATCAGGTAACATTATATCTAAAATAACTAAGTCAAAATTTTCTTGATTTAAAAGTTCTTCTGCATCATTTTTTGATTTGCTTATAGATACATCAAACTTTTCTTGTTCTAAAGAATATTTAAGTCCTTTTATAATTATTTCATTATCTTCAACTAATAATAATTTATTTCTCATTAATAATTCTCCTTAAATGTATTTTAAATTATAACATAAAAGACTAGATTTTACTAGTCTTTTATAATGTAGATTAAATATTATCATTTCTAATTGTTTCTACTATATTTTGTTTGTTGATTTTATTTAAAGAATATTTCATTGTTAATCCTACTATAATGAATACAAACAAAATAGATATAAGTATTGGAGTTGCCGGGAACATGAATCCAAATTCAATATTTAATGCATATGAGCGATATATTGCATATGCTAGGCCTATTCCTAATGGAATTCCTATTATAAGTGATTTTGTTCCATACATTATACTTTCTAAAACTATCATTCTGTCAAACTCTTTTTTAGTCATTCCAATTGATTTTAGCATTGCAAATTCTTTGCTTCTTAAAATCATATTGGTTGTAATTGTATTAAATATGTTTGTTACTCCAATTAAAGTAATTACTCCTATAAAGCCATATAAGAATATTGAAATAATTAAAATTACTCTTTTTTCTGCCTGTAAATTTGCTTCTATGTTACTGATAGATACATCTGAATATCTAACATCTTCTTTTACTCTGTCTAAAAGACTTGCTTCTAACTTATTTGGTTCTTTTGCATTAATTATTAATCTTTGTAAATAGCATATGTCATTACTTAACAAGTCTGAATCTTCTGATACAAATATATGTCCCTGTGAAGAAGAATTATAGTAACCCATTGGTGGTTTTTCTGCAACTTTTGATATTGTTAATTTTTTTGTTCCTTCCTCTGTTGATATTTCTATTTCATCACCATCTTTAATATTATATAGGCTTATTACACGATTTGGATTATCTTGTGTACCATACATAAATTCATCAGTTAAAACTACTGCATCATCAGACTCTTTTACTCCTAATTCTTGTAAATATCTTTTAAAGTAATTTTTTTCAAGTTTTACTATTCCTATATAATCAAGGCTCTTTTCCTCTGGGAAAAATGTATAATCTTCTTCTTTTCTATTTTTTTGTATATATTCTTTATTTTCTTTAGAGGCATATTTATTTAAATCAATTTGTGCATTTCCTTCATAGCTATAGCTATAATCACTTAAGTCAAAATCTCTTATTATTTCTTGATATAATTCTATTTTATCTTTATTTGCTTCTTTAGTACTTCTGCTTGTATTTTTAAATATTGAAATATTATATTCATAATCGGTGTAGTAGTAGCCTGTCATTTTTAAGCCATCTTGTAAAAATGATGAAAGTGCTATAAACACTGTAATACTAACCACTAATGAAATAACTGTAGTTCTATATTTCTTTTTACTTCTTTTTAAGTTTTTGCTTGCTATAACTCCACCAATTCCAAAGATTTTTTTAGTAAGTTTAGATGTTTTTATTTTTTTAGCTTTTATTTTTATGTCATTATTTTCTCTTATTGCCTCTATTGGCGTTATTCTAGATGCCTTTATTGCAGGAATTATTGCTGACAAGAATATTGTTACTGATGATGTTATACAAGTAATTAATATTGCTTCTAATGGAATTCCATATAAGAATTTTATTCCATTAAGTAAATCTTCCATAAGAAAATTTAAAAGCCATACTAATATTGCTACTGCAATTATTCCACATACTATTCCTAATGGAATTCCAATTGCTCCTATAAATAATGCTTCGAAAAGTACACTTTTTCTAATTTGTTTTGATGTTGCCCCAATGCTAGCCATCATTCCATATTGTTTAGTTTTTTCTGATACAGATATACTGAAGCTATTTCTAATAACAAATACACTACTTACTACTATTATTGCTATAACTATTCCTACTATCCAATATAATGCAACTAATGAATTCTCACCTAGATTTCCTTCAAATCTAAGTATTTCTGCATTTTCTACTGCTGATATACTTTTTCCAGTATTTTCTTCTATAGTATTAATTATACTTGATATAAAATTTTTCTCTTCTTCTCTATTTCCTGGATTTTTTAAGAATACTGATATATTTGCATCTTCTGCTTGTTTAATTTGTTCTTTACTTAAACGTGTTATAACCGTATATCCTGGGGATGAAAATTCTTCCATTGTCGAATAACTAGGTCTTTCTATAAAACCTACTATTGTATAAGTTTTAGATACAGTATCTATTATTTGTTCGTAAATTTTTTGAGAATCATTTGTTTCGATGGTTTCTCCTGTATTAGTATCTGCAACAACTTCAGTGTCATCTTCAGATTGATAAGGATTATTTTGCTTTAAAATAGCTCCATCTAGTCCTATTCTTTTACCTATATCTAATGTAACAGTATCACCTAATTTAAACTCTACTCTTCCATTTGTTATAATGTGATTTGAAAAAACTATTTCATTTTCGTTTTCTGGCATTCTTCCTTGAGTTAGTTTAAGTCCAGAATTTTCAAGTGCTACATCATCTAATCCTAAAACATATAAATATGGTTTATTCTCATTTTGACTGCCCTTTAAATAGCTATATCCTAATTCTCTACTATAAAAATAGTCTGTTACATTTTTATTATTTTCTATATATTTAAGTTCATTTTTTGGCACATTTTCAAATCTAATATGAAAATTACCATCACTCAGTTTTGTTGTTTCTACTAAGGTCTTCTTAACGCTCATAAGCATTCCTGCAACTGCACAAATAAGTGCTGTCGACAGTGCTACACCAATAATAGTAACAATTGTTCTTTTTTTGTTTTTACTTAAAGATTTTAAAGTAAATTTATTTAATATATTCATTTTGTATACTCCCTTTCATCTTTTAGCATATACATATAAGACTGCCTTAAAATTATAAATTTTGACAATCACTTATGATTTTTCCATCTTCTATTGTTATTACTCTATCTGCTTGTTTTGCTATTTCTAAATCGTGTGTAATTATTATAACTGTTTGATTATACTTTTTGTTTGAAAGTTTTAGCAAAGATACAATTTCGTCACTTGC
>CANQLM010000097.1 GCA_947624735.1 uncultured Clostridia bacterium
TTTTGCCAGCTTCTCTTCCATGATATTTTCCGTCTCCATAAATACTATGTCCTCTACTTGAGAGTTGTACTCTAATTTGATGATGTCTTCCAGTATGTAAATCTATTTTTAGAACAGAAATATTTTGTTTTTCATCATATTTTAAAACTTCATAGTCTAAAATTGCTTTCTTACTATTTTTCTTATTTTCTTTAACTACATAACTTGTATTGTTTTTTTGGTCCTTCCAAAGATAATCTTCTAAGGTTCCTTTTTGATTTTCCATTTTTCCATTAACTATTGCTAGATATTTCTTTTTAAAAGTTTTATTTCTTACTTGTTCACTTAATCTTCCTGCTGATTTTGATGTTTTAGCAAATATCATAACTCCGCCTACTGGTCTATCTAATCTATGTACTAATCCTAAATATACATTTCCCGGTTTTTGATATTTTTCTTTTAAATATTCTTTTATAATTGTAAGCATATCTCTATCTTCAGTTTTATCTGCCTGAGATGGAACTCCTGGCATTTTTTCTACTACAATTATGTGGTTATCTTCATACAATACTTTCATTCTAACTTTCCCATCTTCCATAGATTCCACATGGTAAGATTAAATCCGAATTAGTCATTGGAAGACCAATCTCACCATTTGAAAATTTTCCTTTTATTTTTTTTGGAATATTTAATTTTAACATATTTTCTAAAACTTCGCTTGATATTCCCGTCGTGTATGAATTGATTAGAAAAAATAATGGATTATCAGATAATACATTTGTACATAATTTAACCAAGTCATTTATATTTTCTTCAAATTTCCACACTTCTCCATTGGCTCCTCTTCCATATGATGGTGGATCCATAATAATTGCATCATATTTATTGCCTCTTCTAATTTCTCTATTTATAAATTTTATAGCATCATCAATTAAAAATCTAACTGGTCTTTCTCTTAAATTTGATGATGTTACATTTTCCTTTGCCCATTCTGTCATACCTTTAGAAGAATCTACATGGCAAACAGAAGCACCTGCATAAAGACACGCAACAGTTGCTCCTCCTGTATATGCAAATAAATTTAATACTTTAATAGGTTTATTTGCACTTTTTATTTTTTCTATCATCCAGTCCCAGTTTACTGCTTGTTCAGGAAATAAACCTGTGTGTTTAAATCCCATAGGTTTAATGTTAAATATTAAATCTTTATATTTTACTTGCCAAGATGTAGGAAGTTTTTTATTATATTTCCATGCTCCGCCTCCTGATGAACTTCTTTCATATCTCGCATCAGCTTTTTCCCACATTTTTGGAAAAGTTTTTTCTTTCCAAATTATTTGTGGATCAGGTCTAATTAATAAAATATTTCCCCATCTTTCTAGTTTTTCACCATTTGCCATATCTAATAGTTCATAATCTTTCCAATTATTTGCTACTTTCATTGCTCCTCGTATGATTTTATATCATACTCTCCTTTCTCATTTTATACCATTTTTAATAAATTTATAAAATTGTAAATCATAACTCCTAAATAAGCTTGTACAATTAATGCTAAAATAATTAAACCAATAAAAAATTTTTTACCCATATTATCCTCCTAAATCAATTATATTCATAGATTTGGAGTTTATTACATTAATCGTATTCTATTTTTTTAGCTATTTTTACATTTTTTTACTTTAAATAGCTTCTTATAAATTTTCCTTAATTGTCTTTGCTAAGCTTTCATTTATTCCTTTTACTTTAGTTAATTCTTCTACAGATGCATTTTTTATGTTTTCTACACTTCCAAATTGTTTTAGAAGTGCTATTTTTTTAACGGTTCCTATTCCTGCTATTTCATCTAATTTTGATTTAGTCATTGATTTATCTCTTAAAAATTTGTGATACCCAACAGCTGTATTATGTACTTCATTTTGAAAGTTTGTAATTAAGTTAAATATATCTTCTGAAATCTCTACTTCATTTCTATTTACATCCATAAGTGCTCTAGTTTGGTGTTTATCATTTTTAACCATACCATAAACTTTTATATCTAATTTTATTCCTATTTCTTTTTCTATATTTTTTATAGCCTTTAGAGTTGCTTTAATTTGTGTAATACCACCATCTGCAAGTATTAAGTCTGGCAAAGTTCCAAAGCCATTAGATTTGCCATATTTGCTCTGTACTTCTTGACTTAAATTTTTCTTTTCTTCTTCTGAAATTTCTATTGAATGTCTAAGCCTTCTAGTTACTACTTCTTCCATACATTTTGGATCATCTTGTCCATAAACAGTCTTTATTTTAAATCTTCTTGCTAAATTCTTTTTTATAGTTCCGTCAATCATAACAGCCATTCCAGCTACCATATACTCCCCTGAAATGTTTGATATATCGTATGATTCTATCTTTCTTGGAAGTTTTTCTAGATTTAATGTATCCTTTAATTCAACTATTACATTTTTATTTGATTTTTCTTTGTTATCTAATGTAATTTTGGCATTGTTTTCAGCCATTTCTACTAGTTTTACTTTTTCACCTTTTTGTGGAACTCTGATTTCTACTTTTCTGTTTGCTTGCTCTGTAAGCCATATTTCAAGTAAATTTCTTTCTTCAAAGTCGTCTCTTATCATAATTTTATTTGGTAAAAATGACCTTCCTGTATAATATTGTTTTATAAAACTTGATATTATTTCTTTATTATCTTCGTCGTTTAATCCTTTTAAGAAAAAGTTATCTCTGCCTACCATTTTGCTATTTCTAACATAAAAAATCTCTATGCATATTTCAAATTCATTTCTAGCTATTCCTATTACATCAATGTCATTATCAGATATATTTGATACTTTTTGTCTTTGAGAAATGCGTTCTATTGCTAATAGTTCGTCTCTAATCATAGCTGCTTTTTCATATTCTTGATTCTTTGATGCTTCATTCATTTCCTTTTTTAGTTCATTTTGCACTTCGTCTGTTTTGCCTTCTAAAATTGAAACAATCTGATTTATTTGTTTTCTATAATCTTCTTTAGAAATATATCCCATACATGGTGCTAAGCATTTTTTTATGTGATAATTTAGACATGCTCTATCTTTATATTTAAAATTTTTGCATTGTCGTATTTTAAATTTTGCTTTTATAAAATCAACCATTTCTTTCGCAGAACCAGCATTAGCATAAGGGCCAAAGTATTTTGCACCATCATTTAAAATTTTTCTTGTGATATATACATCTGGAAAGTCTGCTTTTACATTTATTTTAATGTATGGATATGTTTTATCATCTTTTAAAAGCACGTTAAATTTAGGCATATTTTTCTTAATTAGATTACATTCTAATATAAGTGCCTCTGCTTCATTATCACAAACAATATACTCAAAGTGGTCAATTAATGATACCATATTCAGTATTCTTTGAGTTTTATTTGTTTTTCTAAAATATGAAGTTACTCTTCTTTTTAAATTTATTGCTTTACCGACATATATTATTTTGTCATTTTTATCATGCATTATATATACGCCTGGTTTAGTTGGTAACTTTTTTAGTTCTTTTTCTATATTAAACATACTTAAATTATATCAAAAAAGCTCTAAT
>CANQLM010000098.1 GCA_947624735.1 uncultured Clostridia bacterium
ATATGGGTGTTTGGTTAATTTTACTCCTATATTTTTTCACCTCGATTCTAGTGCTGAATTTTTATTTTATTTTAAAACTGGATATTAAACTTTCAAGAACTGAAAGTTTTAAGATTTAAAAATATTTTTTTAACAATGCACAATTTGTTTGCAAGCATTTTATCATGCTATTACAATTTTGTAAAGTATTTTAAATTAGTTTTTGTAACGCGCAGAGCACACATAGGGGACAGAAAAGATGTGCAGTTTTTTATAAAACTACACATCTTTTCTGTCCCCTATGTGCGATACCTCTTTTTAGCTACTTTTTTTCTTTAATATTCAAATTGTCCATTCAGAAGTTCATCTCTTTTTACCCATTCATCAACAATTATTTCTTTATAATTATTTTTATCAATTCTAACATAAACTTTATTTATTCCAGCATTAATAATCATTTTTCTACAAAGCAAACAAGGTGAAGCACCTTTTTCATATATATGACTATCTGTTCTATATCCAACTAAATACAAACATCCATTAAGCATTTCATCACGAGATGCACTAATCATTGCGTTTTGCTCACTATGAACTGCTCTACAATAATCATAACCAGAATGACGTGTCTCTGGTAAATATTTTTTCTTTGTACAATATCCTAAATCACAACAATTAACTCTACCTCTAGGAGCGCCAGCATAACCTGTTGAAATAATCTGATCTTTATTTACTATAACAGTTCCATATTTTTTTCTAAGACATGTAGCTCTTCCAGCAACAGCTTCTGCAATATCTAAATAATAATTAATTTTATCTCGCCTTTCGTTCATAAAACTAAATCTCCCTAATTTAATAATATATTTAAATACAGTAACCTATAATTTAACTATGCTTTTTAAAATATTTACAATTATAAGTAAAATAATATATACAAAAACAATAGATGCCCCAGCAGGTAAGTTAATATAAAATGATATTAAAATTCCAGCTAAAAAACAAATTATTGATGTTATAGAACTCATAATAACAAGACCTTTAAAACTATTCGTTAATTTTTTTGAAATTATTGCTGGAAATACTATCAAACTAGAAATTAAAAGTGTTCCCATCATTCTCATTCCTAAAACAACGACTAAAGCTGTAATTATTGCAATCAAAAATTGATAAAAACTAACATTTATACCAGATGATTTAGCAAATTTCTCATCAAAACTAATTAAAAATAATCTATTATAAAAAACAATATAAGTTATAATTAAACAAATTGATAAAATTAAACTAAGAACTACATCAGATTTTTTCATTGCTAAAATACTTCCAAACATATAATTATAACTATCAGCACCAAATCCAGAAGTTAGAGCAGTTATAATAACACCTAAAGTTAAAGCTCCGTGATGCCACTAAAGCAATAGTTACATCCCCTGTTTCACCCTTCTTTTGACTCACAAACATAATAACAATTGCTGAAATAATAACAAGTGGAATTGCAACAGAAAGCTCTGGTAAATTTAAAGCCATAGCAAGACTAATTGCTGCGAAACCAACCTCACCGTAATCCATGACCAATCATAGAATAATTTTTAAGAACTAATATTACACCAATTAAAGCTGCACAAAAAGAAATAGCAATTCCACATATTAAAGCTCTCTGCATAAATGTATAATTCATTAAATCAACTAATTCTAGCATATTAAAATCCTTTCCAATCTTCAAATCTTCCATCATATTTAACTGTTTTTGCAATACAAATTATTCTAGGTTTAATATTATCAAGCTCATCTAAATCATGTGTTGCCATAATAATTGTAACATTCTTTTCTTTATTTAATTTTTCTAAAATTTTATATAATTCTCTAGTAATATTTATGTCAAGTCCTGTTTGTGGTTCATCTAAAATAATCATTTTAGGATTTCTAATTAAACTTCTAGCAAGTAATACTCTTTGCTTTTGACCTCCAGATAAATCGCCTATTCTTTTATTTATAATATCATTAATTCCTAATTCATCAACAATTTTTTTTAAGTTCTGTTTATCTATTTTTGTATAAAAAGGAATTTTATTATGTTTCTGACACCCTGTCATTATAATTTCAAGAGCAGTAGCAGGAAAATTAATATCTTTTAAATTTGTTTGAGCAAGATATGAAACTTCACTTAAATCTAAATTAAATTTTATATCACCGCAAATCCTGTTTTTTTAGTCCCATAATTGTCTTAATTAAGGTACTTTTTCCAGAACCATTTTCACCAACTAAAGCAATATATTCTCCTTGATTAACTTTTAAATTTACATCATCAATTGCTACATGACCATTATAACTTACTTTAAGATTTTTAACTTCTAAAATCATTTTTTTCTCCACTATTTTATAATTTTATTTAAATTATCTCTCATAATAGTTACATAATTTTTTTCTTCTAAAATTTTCTCTTGTGTTACATTATGTAAAGTGTTGAAAACTTTAGATTTTGCATCAGTTTCTTCTGAAATCATTTGACTAATTTGCCCTTCAGACAGTTCTTCATAAAATATATTTGGAATATCATTTTCTTTTATATAATCAATTACTTGTTTTATTCTAGCAATACTAGGATCTTGATGTTCTCCACATGCAGTATAACAGCTTACAACCTTTAAATTATACCTTTCGCAAAAATAACTATATGAAAACTCGCCACCAAATACCAATACATTTATATCATTTTCTCTAAGAGAATTTTCTATTTCTTTATCTAAACTTAAAATTTCTTCCTTATATTCTAAAGCATTTTTTTCATAAAAATCTTTATTCTTAGGATCTATATCAACTATATTCTCTAATATATTATCAATCATTATTGTAGCATTCTTAGGATTCATCCAAATATGACCATCTAATTCTTCATGATTATCCTCATGATCTTCATGATTTTCTTCATCCAAAAGTCCGTATTCTTCCATAAATTCATCTATATTAATCATATCAATATTCTTAGAAACATCTACAATTCTAACATCATATTCATCTATTGCTTCAATAATACTTTTCGCCCAGGGTTCCATTGCATCTCCAGTATAAATAAATGCATCACTTTCAGAAATTTTTATCATATCTTTACTACTAGGCTCATAAGTATGTATCTCTACTCCTGGTCCTATAAGTCTTACAACATTCATTTTATCTTTAACAATAGCTTTAACAAAATCATATTCTGGATAAATTGTAGTAAAAATAGTAGGCTTATCACTTTTTTTTATTTCATTTCCAAAATTTGTTATTAAAAATAAAATAATTGCAAAAAATATAATATAACTTGCAATTATTACAAAAAGTCTCTTTTTCATTTACTTTCAAAATCCTTATTTTAAATAATAAATATTCATTATTTTACTATAAAATCTTACTATTGTCAACATAATATCTTACAGAATTTTTACAATTAACTAGTTATTAGTTACAATTCACAGCAAGAATTTAATTATATACAAGACAAGTAACCATATAAGGCTTTTTTATGAGTTTTAACGCGCATAGCGCACATAAGGGACAGTCCTTAAACAATAGAGCAAGTTTTTAAATGAACA
>CANQLM010000099.1 GCA_947624735.1 uncultured Clostridia bacterium
TAAAATATAAAAAAAGCAAGTGTTTACTTGCAAAAAATAAAAAAATTTTTTTGATTAAGTGGCAAACTCGGGTGGAATAGGCCATACAAAAAGATTGGATGAAATGGTAATTTCACTATCAAAATTATTTGGAAGATTATAAAAAGAATCTTTGCTATATAAAATAGGAACAAAAATAATAGAAATTAAAAGTACAAAAACAAAATATATAGACAAAATTTTATTTAAAATATTAAACATACTATCCTTTCGAATAGTGCCCACACATTATAAATAACATAAATTACCAAATTAGTCAATATGCTTTAATAATATTTAACTTTGTTAGATTAATTTAAATATTAAATTTGCAAAAAATATTGAAATTAAATGCTGTATGTGTTAAAATATAAAATATAATAATTAAAAACAATATATAAGACACGGTAAATAAATAAGCCTTTAAAGAGAACTAGTGGTGGTGAAATGCTAGTAAGAAACTATTTATTTATTATCACTTATATCAGTTGCTTAAGTGAAATACAGTAATTTAAGACGTTACGTTTGCGTTAATAACAAAATAAGGTTGATTAAATATCAATGAATTTAGGTGGTACCACGGCTTTCGTCCTAAGAAAATCTTAGGAGCGAAAGCTTTTTTGATTTATATTACTTTAATAATCAATCTTAAATTAAACAATAGAAAGGGAGTATTATATGGAAAGCGAAGAAAAGAAAGATTATAGCACAACGCTAAACTTACCAAAAACAGATTTTCCAATGAGAGGAAACTTGCCAGAGAAGGAACCGGAAGTTTTAAAAGAAATTTTTGAAAATGATTTATATGAAAAAGTATTAAAAAAGAATGAAGGACATAGACATTTTGTTTTACATGATGGACCTCCATACGCAAATGGTGAAATACATGCAGGACATGCTTTAAATAAAATTTTAAAGGATACAATAAATAGATATAAAGCTATGCAAGGTTTTTATACTCCATATATACCAGGATATGATACACACGGAATGCCAACAGAAAAGAAAGCTATTGAAAAGCTTGGACTAGATAGAAGTAAAATACCAGTTACACAATTTAGAGATACTTGTAAAGACTTTACTGAAAAATATAAAGATGTACAAACAGAAGGTTTTAAAAGATTAGGTGTACTTGGAGATTGGAAAAATCCATATATAACATTTGATCCAAAATTAGAAGCAAGACAACTTGGTGTATTTGGTGATATGTATAAAAAAGGATATATATATAAAGGATTGAAACCTGTTTACTGGTGTACTGACTGTGAAACTGCATTAGCAGAAGCAGAAATAGAATATAAAGATGTAACAGGCGAATCAATCTATGTTAAATTTCCAGTAGAAGATTCTAAAGGACTATTTGATAAAGCAAATACTTATGTAGTAATTTGGACAACAACACCTTGGACACTTCCAGGAAACTCTGGAATAACAATAGGACCAGACTATGAATATAGTTTAGTTGATACTGGAAAAGAAAAACTAATCTTAGCAACTGAACTTGTTGAAAAAGTAATGAAACTAGCTGAAATAGAAAATTATAAAGAAATTAATAAATTTAAAGGTTCAGAATTAGAGGGAATACTTTGTAAACATCCATTTTTAGATAGAACATCTAAAGTTGTACTTGGAAGTGAAACAACTGTAAATGTTGACCTAGTTGAAGGAACTGGAGCTGTTCATACTGCACCTGCCTATGGTAAAGAAGACTATTTGCAAGGCCTAAAAGATAATCTTCCAATGTACGCATTAATAGATGACAAAGGTCATCAAATGGAAGGAGCAGGACCTTTTGCAGGAATGTTCTATGCTAAATCAAATAAAGAGATAACAAAATGGCTTGAAGAAAATGGATATCTTTTGAAAAAGGCACCAATTAGCCACTCATACCCACATTGTTGGAGATGTAAAAAACCAATAATCTTTAGAGCAACTAAGCAATGGTTTGCATCAATCGACGGATTTAGAGATGAAGTTTTAAAAGCAATTAAAACTGTAAAATGGCACCCATATTGGGGAGAAGAAAGAATGTCTGAAATGATAAAAGGCAGAAATGATTGGTGTATTTCAAGACAAAGAACTTGGGGAGTTCCACTTCCAATATACTATTGCAAAAATTGTGAAGAACCTTATGTTACAGAAGAGTCAATCTCTAAATTGCAAGAATTAGTTAAAGAAAAAGGCACGAACTGTTGGTGGGATATGGATGTAAAAGACCTAATGCCAGAGGGTGCAAAATGTCCAAAATGTGGATGCACAGAATTTACTAAAGAGACAGATATTATGGATGTATGGTTTGATTCTGGCTCTACTCATCAAAGTGTTTTAGTAGAAAGAGGATTAGATTATCCAGCCGACCTTTACCTAGAAGGAAATGACCAATATAGAGGATGGTTCCAATCATCACTTTTAACATCAGTTGCAAGTAAGGGAATAGCACCTTATAAAGAAGTATTATGTTGTGGATTTGTTGTTGATGGTCAAGGCAGAAAAATGTCTAAGTCTTTAGGAAATGGTGTATCTCCAATAGATGTATCTAATAAATACGGTGCAGATATACTAAGACTTTGGGCACTTTCATCAGACTATTCAATGGATGTAAATTTATCAGATGATATTTTAAAAGGAATTTCAGATGTTTATAGAAAAATAAGAAATACAGCAAGATTTATTTTAGGAAATACATCAGACTTTGATCCAAATAAAGATATGGTTGAGTATGATGAATTACAAGAAATCGATAAATGGGCATTAACAAGATTAAATAAATTAATAAAAGACTGTACCAAAGACTATGATAATTATGAATTTGGAAATTGCTATCATGACATTAATCAATTCTGCGTAGTAGATATGAGTAGTTTTTACTTAGATATAATAAAAGATAGGTTATACACAGAAAAAGCTGACTCTAAAGAAAGAAGAACAGCCCAAACAACAATGTACTACATTTTAGATAGTTTAGTAAAAATATTAACACCTATGGTATCATTTACAGCAGAAGAAATTTGGAAAGTAATGAGACATACTAAGGCAGAAAATGTAGAAAGTCCAATGCTTACAGATTATCCAAAGGCAAATGAAAAATGGGATAATGAAGAACTTTCTAAAAAATGGGAAGAAATTATAAAAGTAAAAGATATAGTAGCAAAAGAATTAGAACTAAAGAGAGCAGAAAAAGTAATAGGAAATTCTTTAGATGCAAAAGTTACAATTTATGCAGAA
>CANQLM010000100.1 GCA_947624735.1 uncultured Clostridia bacterium
AATTATTTTTATAAAAATTATTTAACAAAAGAGTATTGAAAAAGTTTTATAATAATATATAATATAAATAGATTAGTGTATAAAAATAAAATAGGGGGTTTTATACATGACTTATGAGGAATTAAAAGAAGCTTTAATTGAAAAAGGGGTGGATTCTAAATTATTTAATATGCCAGCAGTAAGGGAAAGATTAGAAAAGGTAAATTTTGGAAGAATATCTTTAGATGATATTGTAATAAACCCTGATGGAACATTCAATTTTGAAAATTGTATTATGCAAAGAGGAATAATCGAAAGAGAAGAAGAAGTTCCTATTGATTATGAAAGAGTCGTAGATCCTATTAATGGAGAAATGGAAAAATGTACTACTTATAAAAGACAAAAAGTATCAAAAGAGGTATTAACTATTGTTGAATATTTTGAAAAAGAGTACAAAAAAAATCAAGCTTTAGATGCTCCATTTAATTTACGTGATGACTACGAATCAACATTTAAAGAACTTATAGCACAATTAACTATTGTAGATGATGATGGAATAGAAATTGAGACTCAAGAGATAGATAATGGTTTAATTGTTCGTGATAAATTACAACAAGGAACATTAAACTATAAATTTTTTGAAGAACATCCAGAAATAGTAAGCAGAAAATATACAAGATCAAAAGGTATTATAATTGAAGAAAAAGAAGAAAATAACCATAGATGGGAATTTTATGATTCTGGAAGTTGGAAAATAGAGGCTGTAGCTAGTATAGGTACTAGAGAAGGAGATAGCCCTACTAGTGCAATGAAAGAATTTGAATATAATTCACAAAAACTTGCTCAAAAATATCCACACTTACAAGATTCAATTAGGAAAAGAGAAAAAGAATTGATGGAAAAAATTGATTCAAGAACACTAGGTTTAATTTCTGAAAATATAAATTTAAAAGTTCAAAATGATAGATTACAAAAAATGCTACAAAAAGCTCTTACATTTGTACAAATGGTTAGGGATAGTAGAATGGGAAAGTTATTATTTGGAAAAAAAGCAAAAGAAGTTTTAGGTGAGCAAGATAAGAATGTTAAACAATTGCCAGAAGAAAGATAAAAACAGTTATATCATTTTACATATCGTTACTATTTACATCTATAAAACAACAAGCAATCATATATTTTTTATATAATAGGAAAGTAATCCTTTCCTATTATACAAGACAAACGAGGGAAAGTAATCCCTCGTTTTTTAGGCGTACTTGTTTACATTTTAATTAGTTTGTTTGAGTGTCCCTAATTATCACTTTATTAGGAGATACAGCTAATTGAAATTGAGAAACATTAGGTTGTATTACTGCAACCTGATACTTCTTACCATAATTTACAACGGTTGTATTCCATATTAAGTAATCTGCTGTCATTGCCACAACTGGGAACTTTCTGGCAATAGTTCCTCTGATACAGTAAATCCCATTATTGGTATTTACAGTAATCTGATTTACTGTTAAAATTGAATCATCATTAATCTTCATGGAATCCAGTGATATATCACTTGCTGAATTCAGAAGATTTTCAAGATAAGACCTGTTCAACGGAGAAACAACTAGCTTATCTAGATTAATGATTGTGGGGTCGTTATCAGTGTTAATTTCTGTTACAACCAATTGAAATTGGGAATCATTTGGTTTTACGATTCCGACCTCATAACTATTCCCTTCTTTTACCATGGTGTCATGCCATAGCACTTCATAATCCGCTGAAATTGCCAAAACTGGTAAATCCGTTTTGACAATAGTTCCTCTGATACAGTAAATCCCATTATTGGTATTTACAGTAATCTGATTTACTGTTAAAGTTGAATCACTATTACTCTTCATGAAATCCAGTGATATATCACTCGCTGAATTCATCAGATCTTCAAGATAAGACTTGTTCCACGGAGAAACAACTAGATCATCCAGATCAATTGTCAACGGATACATATCGCGAATTTCGCGAGCGTGTAGGAAATCTTCAAGATAATAACATGCTTCAAGATTTCTCTCGTACTTAGCACGTACTAAGTCGAAGACGTTAAGTATCCCATCTCCGTTCATGTCAAAACGGATTTTTGTTTCCTGTGGGGCGATTTCATCTACGGCAACACACCGCATGGTTCCTACTGCTGTTAAAAGCATAATACAAGTGATGAAAAAACAAAAGAACTTTTTCATAAACTTATCCTCCTTTTAAATTATAAATGGTTGATTTTTCAAAGTACGCCTATTTAAGAAATATTTAATTAATATCTCTCATATTTTATTATACTATTTTTTTATGTAAATGTCAACGAACATTGAATCAAAATTTTTCCCATTATATGGTTACTTGTTACTATTCACAGCTATAAAATGACAAGTAACCACATAATTTTTTTTATATAATAGGAAAGTCATCCTTTCCTATTATATAAAAGCGCTACGCGCAAAGATGCACAGAGATTTTCATAACTGAAAATCTCGCGCGGCGAACAAATTAACGGAAAGCCAAAGAGAAATGTTAAAGTATAGTTAATATTAAGGCTTTCCGATTTGTTCTTGCGTTTTCCAAGGCGTTTAAGTATAGTTGGTTTTAATAAATGTAGAAACACACTAAAACATTGTACTAGCAAAAACTAGGTAGGTCAAACTCATAAAAAAGCCTTATATGGTTACTTGTCTTGTATATAATTAAATTCTTGCTGTGAATTGTAACGGTTACTTGTCTTGTATATAATTAAATTCCTGCTATGAATAGTAACGAAAAGATATTTTTATCTCTAATAAAGCAATTTAAGCAATTGACAATAAATATTTAATATAGTAATCTTATTAAAAGAAATAATATTCTACAAGAATTTATTAAAGATATAACAAATGTATAGACCTAAAGTAAAGAAAATTGTAGAATTACATAATGGAAAATGTGTAGTAGAAAGTGAAATTGGAAAAGAAAGTATTTTTTGAGATAAGTAAAATTATAAAATTTTCAATAAATTTTCAATGTTTAAGTAATATAATATCATAAGATAGAAGGAGAAAAACTTTATGAAAATACTAATTATAGAAGATGAATATAGCCTAGCAGATGCAATATCAGAAACATTAAAAAAAGAAAA
>CANQLM010000101.1 GCA_947624735.1 uncultured Clostridia bacterium
AACGAAGGGCGAATTAAGCTGTTGTCGAAAACTTGTTTTCGCAACAACAGCTATATGCGTTAGCTGGAGCAACAACCTTTAGGTTCGTTGCGACAACAAGCCACAGAGAATTACAATATTTTAACTATAGCAAAATCAAATTTTTATTATAAATAATAAGTGAGGTGAAAAATAGTTGTCAAAGAAAACAGTAGCAATAATAGGTAAACCTAACGTAGGAAAATCTACTTTTTTTAATTATCTAGTAGGTGAAAGAAAAGCAATAGTTGGAGATACTCCGGGAATGACTAGAGACAGAATATATGGCGAAACTAACTGGAGAGGAAAAACTTTTACATTAATTGATACCGGCGGAATAGAAGAAAAAAGTAATGATGTAATAACAAGTCAGATGCTTATACAAGCAGAGATTGCAATAGATTTAGCAGATATAGTAATTTTTATGACAGATGTTACAACAGGTGTAACTGACGTAGATAAAGAAATTGCATTAATGCTTAGAAAAGCTAAGAAAGATATAATTTTAGTTTGCAATAAAGTTGATGATTTTAAAACTAAAGCAAATGACATATATGAATTTTATAATTTGGGGTTAGGAACACCATATCCAATTTCTTCAGCAAATGCTAAAGGCATAGGCGATATATTAGATGTAATATATGATAAACTTCCTAGTAATGAGGAAGATGAAAGCGAAGATGATAGAATCAAGGTAGCAATAATAGGAAAACCTAATGTTGGAAAGTCATCATTAATTAATAAAATTCTTGGAGAAAATAGACTAATTGTAAGTGATATAGCGGGAACTACTCGAGATGCAATAGACTCCGAATTTGAAAATGAATATGGAAAATATATCTTTGTTGATACAGCTGGTTTAAGAAGACATAGCAAAATTGAGGAAGATATAGAAAAGTATAGTATACTTCGTACAAATTTAGCAATAGAAAGAGCAGATGCTTGTGTTCTAGTAATTGATGCAAATGAAGGAATAACAGAACAAGATACAAAAATTGCAGGAGAAGCACACGAAGCAGGAAAAGGTGTAATTATTGCGATAAACAAATGGGACGAGTATAATAAAGAAAATGGAACTCTAGAAGAATATACTAAAAACGTATATAATAAATTATCATATTTACAATATGCACCAATAATTTTTATATCTGCTAAAACAGGTCAAAGAGTTGATAAAATATTTGAACTAATTAATATGGTTTCTAATAACAATTCTATGAGAATTTCAACTTCAAGCTTAAATTCATTACTTGAAGAAGCAATAGCAATAGTTCAACCACCAACAGATAAAGGAAAAAGATTAAAAATTTATTATATGACACAAGTAGGGATAAAACCTCCAACATTTGCAGTTTTTGTAAATTCTAAAAAGTTATTTCATTTTTCATACGAAAGATATTTAATAAATAAATTAAGGCAAGAATATGGATTTAAAGGAACACCAATTAGAATTTTAATAAGAGAAAGGAAGGAAAAAGAAAATGATTAATTATATTGTAGTAGCAGTTGTAAGTTATTTAATTGGAAGTATTAATTTTTCAGTAATTTTTACAAAAAAGTTAGCTGGATTTGATGTAAGAGAAAAGGGAAGCGGAAATGCAGGAACAACAAATGTTTTAAGAACAGCTGGAAAAGGTTTAGCTTTACTTACATTAATTTGTGATATATTAAAAGGAGTAGCAGCAGTATTAGTAGCTCTTCTTGTTAAAAAAATGATTGAAGCAGATGAATTTACAGGAGCAATATTAGTACAAATTGCAGGAGTTTTTGTTGTATTAGGACATACTTTTCCTATATTCTTTAAGTTTAAAGGTGGAAAAGGTGTTGCAACAGCTTTAGGCGTAATTTTAATGGTAAATTGGGAAATAGGATTAATTTGTTTAGTATTTGCATTAATATTAATGATTCTATCTAGAATGGTATCTTTAGGTTCTCTTGCAGCAGCAATATTATTCCCAATATTATGTATGTTCACAGATGTACATTATCTAGTTGGTGGAAAAGAAGCACATTTTGCATATATTATATTTGGAATTATAATGGCAGTATTAGTAGTATTTAATCATAGAGAAAATATAAAAAGATTAGCAGAAGGAACAGAAAATAAAATAAGTTTCAAAAAAGAAAAATAGTTTATAGGTTTCTTATGCCATTTTAAAACCTAAATTTATATGCAAAGGAAGAGCAATATGAATAAAACAGTTGCGATAATTGGAAGCGGAAGTTGGGGAGTAGCACTTGGTAATCATTTAGCCGAACAAGGAAATAAAATAAAAATATGGTCTTTTACAGAGGAAGAAAAAGATTATATTAATAATAAACGTACTTGTAAATTTATTCCTGAAATGACTATAAATGAAAATGTTACTTGTTCTAATGATATAAAAGAAGTTGTAGTTGGTAGTGATTTTATACTACACGTTACACCTTCTAAATTTACAAGAAGTATTTTTAACTCATATAAGGATTATGTAGAAGATAAACCAATAATAATCTGTTCTAAAGGATTAGAAAATAATACTCTTACAACTCTAGACCAAGTTATATTAAGTGAAAAAAATGATGCAAGAATTGCCGCTTTATCAGGACCTTCATACGCTACAGAAGTAGTAAATCATATTCCAACTGCAATAATCTTAGCATCAAAGGACAAAGAAATTTTAAGTGAGATTCCAGAAATTTTCTCAAATGAATATATGAGGGTATATAAATCTACTGATGTTACAGGAGTTGAAATAGGAGGAGCATTCAAGAATATTATTGCTTTTTGTGCAGGAATTTGTGCTGAATTAAATCTTGGAACAAATGCTCAATCTGCACTAATTACTAGAGGATTAGCAGAAATTGCAAGATTAGGCGTAAAAATGGGTGCAGAGCAATCAACATTTTATGGTTTATCAGGTTTAGGAGACTTGATACTAACTTGCTCTAGTGATGAATCTAGAAATAGAAGAGCAGGAAAATTAATTGGAAAAGGAATGACAAAGGAAGAAGTACAAAAAGAAATTGGCATGACTATCGAAAGCATTGATAATATTGAAGTTGC
>CANQLM010000102.1 GCA_947624735.1 uncultured Clostridia bacterium
TCTGCAAAAGATATGGCAACAGGAAATAAACAACAAGTATCAATTACAGCAAGCACAAACTTAACAGACGAAGAGATTGACAAAGCTGTAAAAGATGCTGAAGCACATAGTGCAGAAGACAAAAAGAGAAAAGAAGAAATTGAAGTTAGAAACAATGCAGAAAGTTTAGTATATAACTGCCAAAAAACTCTTGATGAATTAGGAGATAAAATTAGCAGTGAAGAAAAATCAAAAGTTAAAGAAGAAATAGACAAAGTAAATAAAGCATTAGAAGGAAAAGACGTTGAAGAAATAAAGAAAGCTACAGAAAGTTTAACACAAGTATTTTACTCAATATCAGAAAAACTATATAGTCAAGCACAAGCAGCTGGAAATGCAAATGCAGGAGAAGCAAATCAAACTAGTGATGCTAATAATGAAACTGAGTCAAATGGTGCAACAGAAACAAGTAGCGAAGAAGAAGAAAAATAGTATAAAACAAAGAAATTAAAGGTTGGAACTATTTTGCCAACCTTTAATTTAGACCATAGAAAGGAGGATATGTTAGTTTTTTAAGCTAGCATAAACTAACAAAAATGGCAAAAGATTATTATGAAGTATTAGGAGTAAATAAAAATGCTTCAGATGATGAAATAAAAAAAGCATATAGACGACTAGCTAAAAAATGGCATCCTGATGCTAATCCTGACAATAGAAAAGAAGCAGAAGAAAAATTCAAAGAAGTAGGAGAAGCATATTCTGTTTTGTCAGACCCAGCAAAAAGAAGAAATTATGACCAATTTGGCTCAGCAGATGGACCAAGTTTTGGCGGAGCAGGAGGAAGCGGATTTGACGGATTCGGAGGATTTGGCAATGGATTTGGTGGCTTCGGAAATGGTTCTTATACATATACAAGTTCTGGATTTGGATTTGATGATGTAGTAGATGACTTTGTATCATCAATATTTGGTGGTGGAGGCAGAAGAAGAACAAGAGCAACCAACACTCCACAAAAAGGTCAAGATTTAAAATACAATGTAGACATAACATTTGAAGAATCATATTCAGGAGCAAAAAAAGAATTTACAATAAATAAAAATGTTAAATGTGATGACTGCGATGGAACAGGAGCAAAACGTGGAACAAAAGTTGAAACTTGTCCAATATGTCATGGAACAGGTCAAGTTAAGAAAAATCAGACAATAGGTGGATTTGCAACATTTCAAACAGTGGGTCCATGTGAAAACTGTAGGGCAACAGGTAAAGTAATAAAAGAACCTTGCGAAACATGTAAAGGAAAAGGAACAGTAAGAAAAACAGTAAAAATAAAATTTGATGTTCCAGCAGGAATAAATGATGGAGAAACATTAGTACTTCCCGGAAAAGGTGAACCAGGAAAAAATGGTGGACCAAATGGAGACATATATGTTGATGTAAGAGTTAAGAAAAGTAGTATATTTACTAGAAATGGTGACAATATAGAATTAACAATTCCAATAACAATGACTCAAGCAACTTTAGGTGCCAAATTAAAAATTCCGACAGTTGGTGGAGAAGATGTTAATTATGATATAGGAGAAGGAACTCAATCAGGAACAAGATACACAATAAAAGGAAAAGGCTTTAAAAAGATAAATTCTAATAGTGTAGGAGATTTAATTTTTACAGTACAAGTACAAACACCAAAAAGACTTTCAAAAGAGCAAAGAGAATTGTTTATTGCACTAGCCAAAACTATGAATGAACAACCACCAGTAAGGAAAAAAGGAATATTTGGATAAAAAGTTTCGAGTGCGCTCGAAACTTTTTAAAATGCAAGAAAAGATTCGAGTAGAGCCGAAACATTTGACAAATATTAATGTAAATTTGAAAAAATTTCATGTGAATTTGAAAAAATATTAATATAAATAAAAAAATAAGCAACCCAAAATGTTAAAAAAAGTTAGCATTTTGGGACTTTTTATGTGAAAAAATAGAAATAAAATTACAATAATTAGGAAATTATATTGTTTTAAATCAAAAAATGTAGATATATAATTTAAAATAACAAATAAGATTACATAATATGGTTATAGGTAGAACCAAAAGTAAGATAGTAATTAAAGTTAATGATTAGTAACACTACAATCGACATTAATTACTACGTAATAAAAACCTAAATAAATAAGAAGGAGTTAAAAAATGAAAAAAACAACAAGAAAAATTTTAGCACTAATTATTTTAGCAACAATGGTATTAATGATGATACCAATTACTGATGTATTTGCAGAAGAACCAAAGCCTGAATTTACAATGGCTCACAATTTAATTATGAAGAGAGATCAAGATACAACATTGAATGTAACAGTTAATGAAAAATTAGAATTTGTAAGTTTTAGAGCAATATTGGATTGCGAAGGAGACGGAGTAGAAATTACAGGAATTGAAAAAGGACAAATCTTGCCTGAATATGCACAAGTAATAGCAGAACCAACGGAAGAAAATACAACTAGACTTGAAATTATAAGTAATAATGGAGAGCCAATCGAAATTAGTTCAGGCGAAATCATGAGAATAAAGGTAAGAGCTAAAGAAGATGCAAATTTAGGAAAATATCGTATTGTATGGAATGAAGCTGAATTATTAGGCGATGATAATAAAGAAATAACTATTACAACAATACCAGGAAATGTAATAGTTACTGAAGAAGGAACAAATATTGATAAAGCAGAATTCAGTATGATTTATACAGAAAAAATGTCTCCAGGAGAAGAACAAACTATTTCAGTTAAAAATGATGACAAAATGAACTTTC
>CANQLM010000103.1 GCA_947624735.1 uncultured Clostridia bacterium
TTTTTTCCTTTATATTCGATTAATTTTCTTAATTCATTTATTATGTCTTCCATATTTGTGCCAATACATTCTATTAAGTATTGTGCTACATTTTCTTTGATGTTTACTCCATAAGCATTGGCTATTGATTTTATATTAGCAATTAACTCTCTAGGTGTTTTTTCCTTGCATTCAAAAATTTTAGCATCTTTTTGCAATGTTTTATATAAACTTGTAGTTTTATCTATTTCATCTTCTATTATTACTAGTTCTATTCCTTCTACATCATTAGATTTTAAATATTCGGCAAGTTTATCCCCTGCTACATTTTTCTTTTTTAAAAGTCCGCAATTTCTTGCAACTATTAATTTTTTATCATAGCCAAAAGCAGGAGTCTCAATGTCAGATATTATATTTTGACTAGAGTTTTCATCTATTTGAATATAATTAATTCCTAATTTTAGTTCACCAAAACTCTTCTTAATTTTTTTCAAATAGTCATTTTTTATGTAATTATCTTCTCCATATAATAAATAAATCAATTAAGTTACTCCTTATTCTTAGTCTTTATCAAACAATATTCTAAATATTTCTGCAACACTCCAGCATTGTGCAAATGCACCTTTTCCCTCTTTTGGATTTATTCCATCATAGACTTCACAAATACTTCCACAAGTATTTCCATTGACTAGTTCATTTGTAAATGTTGTCGCTATACTTAATTTTAGTTGTAACAAAGTATTATTCAAATTTTTTTTATGGTCATAGTTTTGCTCTGCATTAATCAAATTTTTAAGTGAATTATAGTATAATCCTAAAAGATATGGCCAAGTTGTTCCTTGATGATATGCTTTATCTCTACTTACTGGATTTCCTTCATATTTTGCTACAAATCCTTCATCTTCTTTAGATAAAGTCATTAGTCCATATTTATTTAATAATTTTTGTGTAACTGTTATAAATAGCTCTTTTGCAACCTTTTTATCACAATCAAGTACCGGATAAGATAAACCTATTGCATATAGTTGATTTGGCCTTATTTTATCATCTCCTAATACGTCATATAAGCATTTTTTATTCGCATTATAAAATAATTTTTCAAAGCTATTTTTACATTTTTTTGCTAAATATCCATATTCTATTTGAGATATTTTTTTATTCCAATGCTTATTAATTTCTTGCATTATACGTAAGGCATTATACCATAAAGCATTGATTTCTACTGCTTTTCCATTTCTAGGAGTTACAGGTTTTCCATCAATTGCTACATCCATCCATGTATTTTGCGTTTTAGGAGAGCCTGATGAAATTAAGTAATCAATTTCGTCTAAGTAAATATTATTATTTTCAAGGTTTATTCCATCTATATAATTGTTTATTATAACTTTCATATATTTGTAGAGATTATCTCTAACAAAATGATAATTTCTAGTATATTTCAAGTATTTATGTACTGCTTCGAAAAATAGAAGTGAACTATCCACACTATTATATAATGGTATTCCTGTATATTCTGAGTATCCATTTGGTATTAAACCATTTTTCATTTTGTTTACCCATGTAAGTAAAATTTCTTCAGCTATTTTAAATCTTCTAGGAATTAGCAGTAATCCTTCAAATGCAATTAGTGTATCCCTTCCCCAGTCGTTAAACCATGGATATCCAGCTATAACAGTATGAAGATTATTTGAATGTCTTGATACTATGAAGTTGTCTGTTGCTATAATATATTTTCTAACTAAGTCTTTATAAGTATCTCTATCTTCGAATTTTTTAGGCATATTTTCTAAAAGTTTTGAAGCTTCTATTTGTTCATCAATTCTTTTTGCTTCTGCTTCGATTATCTCTTGTCCTGAAAAATTAGTTATATCTTCTATTGGTATTCCAGTGCTATCACCTGTTGCACATACAAATACTACTTCTTTGTCCTCATTTGGTTTTAATTCAACTGTAAATGTTCCAGGTACTAAGTGGTTTTCCGTGTATTCAAATCCTCTTTCTTTTTCAATATCATATTGCATTTTATAAAATATATCGTTTTCGTGAGGATTAAATTTTGCTCCTTTAATTCCCATATTTACAATTTTGTGGTCACCAAAATCAATTTGGACAGCATCTTCATCCTCTGATATATGTAATTTATAATTAAATTTTAAACTAGTAGTTACAGAATGGAAATCTCTAAAATTTACTAAAGGTGTAAGATTTAATTTTGTTTTTGATTTTTGATTAACTATTCTATATATAACTGCTACTGCATTCTTTCCATATAGCATACATATAGATTTTTCAATAATTACTTTTGACACTTTATATGTATATATAGGAATAATATCTTTTTCAAAATTAATTAATTTCTTATATCCTTCTGTTATTTCGCCATTTGCTTTATTAGTATATAAAGGTGTTTCTTTTCCATTTATTATAATACTTTCATCTAATTTTGAAAGCACTAATTTTCTGTTATATGGAGGAGTCATAGATGCTATCAATAAACCATGATATTTTCTAGTATTCATTCCTCCAAAATCAGTAGACGAACTATAACCACCTATTCCATTTGTAATTAACCATTCTCTCATTTGTTTCTCCCAATTTTAATAAAATTTTATTTTGAATTTTTTTTCTTTACTTGTGTTTTTGATTTAGTAGTTTTTGGCTTACTTTTTTCAGTTTTTTTAGCTACTTTTTTCTTTGATTTTTTGTCAGTATTTTCTTCCTCATCTTCTTCTAATTGAACTTTTTT
>CANQLM010000104.1 GCA_947624735.1 uncultured Clostridia bacterium
CATAGGATTGACAGAAACACTATTGGCTTAGTTTTATTTGCAAAAAATCAAGAAAGCCTTAATATTTTACTTGATAAATTTAAAAATTTTGAAATAGAAAAGCATTATATTGCTTTATGTTATGGCCTTGCCAAGCCTACAAATAATTTAGTAGGTTATTTATTTAAGGATAGTAAAAAATCTTTAGTTTATATTTCAGATGAGCCTAAAAATCATTATGCTAAAATTCAAACATCTTATAAACTTATAGATTGCAATAAAAATAAAAAGCTATCTCTTTTAGATGTTACTTTACATACAGGAAAAACACATCAAATTAGAGCACATCTTGCTCATTCTTCTCTCCCTATTATAGGAGATGGAAAATATGGTTCTTATGAAATTAATAAAAAATTTAAGGCAAATCATCAACTTCTTTGTAGCTACAGCCTAACCTTTAATTTTAATACCGAATCAGGTATTCTTAATTATTTAAATGGAACTACAATCTCATTAAAAAAATTGCCTTTTACAGATTATTTGAAATAAAAAAGGAGAAAATTAAATGTCTAGTTTTGTTTTAAAAATGATTGCAATTATTACAATGTTTTGCGACCATGCTGGTGACGCAATAGTTGGTTATTTATCTATATTAAATGTTATTGGAAGAATGGCTTTCCCTATTTTTGCTTTTCAACTTGTAATTGGCTATCTTAATACTAGAGATTTAAAAAAATATGCTACTCGCCTTGGTTTATTTGCTTTAATATCTCAAATACCTTTTAGCCTTTTAATGTATATATGTAGAGCAGATATTTTTACATTAAATATATTTTTTACATTATCTTTAGGAATTTTAGCTTTAGTAGTTTACGATAAAATGCAAAACAAATATTTAAAATGGTTATTTATCATTTTGATTATATTTTTGGGTGATTTAGCAAAAGTTGATTATGGATATTGGGGTGTTCTTTTAATATTATTCATTTATTTGTTTTGCCCTTCTATTAAAAATGCCGGCCTTTTGCAAGATAAAAAGGCTATAAAATATTTTATTTTTATTACTGGATATTTTTTACTTTGCATTTTAAGATACGTAGAATATTATAACTTATTACCTATTACATGGATTTGTACTTTGATATTTTTCACTTTTTTACCTTTTATATTTATGCTTTTGTACAATGGAAAAAAAGGTCCTTCTTTAAAATACTTTTTCTATGCCTTTTATCCTTTGCACCTAATTATTCTATGCTTTATTAATTTAGTTTTGCTTTAGAGCTTTATTAATACCTTTAGATATAATCTCTTTCATATTGTCAACTAAGTCATCTATTTCTTTTGGCATAACTGCTAGATTATATTTACAAGGTTCTAATACAGTTTTTATTAATCTATATTTGTCTTCATAGGAAGAATCTTTTAGAAATTCAAATTCTTCAAATTTGTCTACTAGTATGTCAAAGGTGTTTGCTACTATTGTAGCTGCTTCAACAACTGTTGGAACTCCGTATTGCAATAACTTTTACTCCCATTGTGTCCTTACTTATCTCTTTTCTTTTATTTTCAACTCCTGAACCTGGTACAATTCCAGTATCACATATTTGTATTGTTTTTAATAATCTTGATATATTATTTGATGCTAAGGCATCAATTACAATAATTGCGCCTACATCTATTTTTTCTACTACTCCCTTTATAATTTCTTGAGTTTCAATTCCAGTTGTTCCTAAAACTCCTGGAGCTAAAGCACTAATTTCTCTTGTACCTTCAGGAAATAATTCTGGTTTATATTTTAAAATATGCCTTGTTATTTCTAAATTTTTTACTACCTTTGGTCCTAATGAGTCTGCTGTTGTATCTTCATTTCCAAGTCCAACAATTAATACTGGTCCATCAGCTTGATTCAATAAACTTTTTAATTCTTCTGCTAATAATTCAAATGCTTCATTTATTTTTTCTTCATCTATTATTTCTATATCTTTAATATTTATCGTTGTATATGTTCCTATTCTTTTATCTATTTTCTTGCTTCCCTCTTCATTTAAAATTTTTACTCTCGTTATTTCTAGATTATCAGATATTTTCTTTGTCTCAGTTTCAATACCATCTAAATCCTTTTTGTTATCATTTTCTCTACAAATTTGTGCTCTTTCATCTGCTAAATCAGTTCTAAAATCATACATAAAAAATAAGCCTCCTTTTTATTATTATGTAAAAAATGGCTTATTTTATACTTTTTATTTTTTATAATTATGAGCAATATCTACAAAGTACCGACTCTAATCCAACGTCCAAATCAATGTTTCCATTTTTAGATTTTTCATCTAAATTTATAAATTCTTCTAATATTTTTCTTAGTTCATCTTTTTCAAAGAACCTTGCTTGATTCTGATATTTACTAACTAAAAATAATTGATTAGATTTTAATTTTAATACTTCCGAAATATTAGCACCATTTGAAATTTTTACTATATACAATTTTTTAAAATGATTATATAGCATTATCAAAATTCTTTGTATAGGTTCTTTCGAATATACTAGATTATGCAAAACATTTATTGCTTCTTTTATATTCTTTTTTCCTAAATTATCTGTTAAGTCAAATATTATACTTTCTGCTTTTTTTACAGTCAATAAGTCAATATCTTGCTTGATTATTTCTCCATTTTTTCCTTTATATTCGATTAATTTTCTTAATTCATTTATTATGTCTTCCATATTTGTGCCAATACATTCTATTAA
>CANQLM010000105.1 GCA_947624735.1 uncultured Clostridia bacterium
ATATTTTCTTTCTCCTTTTCAACTGTTATTTTTTCTGCTTTACCTTTTGGAACTCTTCCTATATGTTTAGATGTTCCGTGTAAATTTTTTAAAAGAGAGTCTATTGGATTTGAAAATGTATTATAGCAATCGCTACATCCAAACAAACCTGTATTTATAAAATCATTGTATGTCATGCCACAAGTTTTGCATTTAACCTCGTTAGTTTGTAGCATTGGCAAGAATTCTGTTTCAGCATAGTCATTAAAGAAATCACCTAAAAAACTATTAAAATTGATTGGCATTTCTAAATCTTCTATGCCTAATTTTCTAGCACAATCAGAACATAGTGCTATTTCCTTTTTTACTCCATTTATTATTTGTGTATATCTAATATTTGCTTCATTTTTTTCACAATTTTGACAAAGCATAATTTTACCTCCTTAAAATTAAACTAAATTAATGAGCATATTTTTAAATATTTTTGCTCTAAGCTCATCTTTTGCATTTTTTACTGAACTTAATACTTTATCATTTGTTGCACCTTTTAAAAGTCTAGCTGTCCTTTCGTCTATTACTCCATAGTCTAGAAAGTTATTTACAAAAATATCAACTTCCTTTGCAGTTATAGTATTCCCTATACTAGTAATTATGTGCATTAAATAGTCGCTTTTGGTTAAATTAACTTTTTTGATTTTAATGTAACCTCCACCTCCTCTTTGGCTTTCTACATAATAACCTTGTATTGGTGTAAATCTTGTTGAAATTACATAGTTAATTTGAGATGGAACACAATTAAATTGTTCAGCTAAATCATTCCTTTGTATGATAGCTTGCTCATCATCTTCTAGCATATCTTTTATAAAGTTTTCTATTATATCTGATATCCTCACTTTCTCATCTCCTTTTTTTGACTTTGACTTTCTTTGACTTTTATTATTATATTACCTTTTTACAAAAAATGCAATAGTTTTTTTAAAAAATTTCTTTAAAAATTCTTCTAAAAAACTATTGCATTTGATTTTTAATGTTTAAATATTTCTTTATTTTCCATCTTTGTTCCTATACTTCTATAATTTTTTATAGTTTCCTTTACAATACATAATCTATAAGGTTTGCTATATATATCGGTGCGTTGCTAGACACGAGGCCTAGTAACGCGCAACCTATTCTGTCCCAATCACTATCCCACAACGTCATATTCATTTCCGCCCGGTTCCTTCTCTACTAGTTTGACTCCAGATCGTAGAGAAACTACAGGACGCACGCTACAGAAGAAGTTGTCATAGCCGTAGTAAGCCACTAAGCCGTCATACTCCACATACATCAAGAATTTAGGGGCGTAAGTGGAAGAAGTGGAAGAAGGCGAGGCCAACCAATAGCCGTAACATATATCTTCTACAACAGTTGTATGTGGAAAAAACGTCTTATACTTATCTAATTTAGTTGTATCTGGTTCGTAATCTGTCGAACCATTTACATACATATACATCTCCGATGTTTCACCATATTTAACATTATATCCAGATTCACTTGCTTGTGGGTCAGCCTCAATTGGTTTTAAATCGGCATCTCCATTTACAGCTTCTTTCCACGCTGCGCACCACATCTCTAATGTTGGTCCTCCTATTACAAAATCTATAAAATCTTTTTTATCTGTTGCTTCCTTTATTCCACTCCATGCTTCTGTATTTAATAAATGTGATACTGCTATTGAGTTAGGATTACTATCATTTAATGTATATCCTGTGTGCATTACCAAACTTGAAAACTTATCTGGAGTTGTCGGTAATGTTAAAAATCTAGTAGGTGTACTCCAATTTACAATATATTTATAATCACTAGAGTATTGTTGGAATCCATTATCTTTTAATGATCCAGTATCTCCTATTATTCCCCATGTTTTTAAATTATCTGCTGGTACATAGTCTGCTGCTATTAAAAATATTCTTCCATTTCCTGCATAAAATATTTCCCAATCATCTACTTTGCTGTTACCATTTGTGTCTAATCCTATGTCTACATATTTTCCTTGATATTCCTTTAGACTTCTTGCTACTTCGCTACTTTCTATTTTTGGTCTATTTAATTCTGCTAATGTTTTATCTAAGTTATCTAATATTTCTGCCTCATTTTCTGAAGCATTCTCATATCTTTTTGCTGCCCCTTTTGCTCTTTGGAATAATCCATTTTCTGATAATGCTATATTTAGTGTTACCCCTGCTAGTATTAATAGTATTATTATTGTTACTACTAATGCTACTAATGTGATTCCTCGTTCTTTTAAATTTTTTCTTTTAGTTTCTTTTTTTTCCATTTTTTATTTTTTTACTCCCTTCATTTGTTTTTTGTATAAATTTTATTTATACTTTTTCCTCCTTTTTTTACTTTTTCTTTTAGTATCTCCTATATTTTTGCTATTATTCTTTTGTTTTTTCACTTTTATTTTATCAATATTAAAGTATTAAGTCAATGTTCTTTACGTTATCATTTCTTGTTTGTTATGTCTATTTTATTAATGAAAAAACTTAATAAAAAAACAATGTAACTTGTAATCATACTATTATCAGCATTTTCGCAAATTATATCGCTTTTATTTTTTTACAAATTTGTAATATATTTTTATATCTAAGTTCTTGTTAAACT
>CANQLM010000106.1 GCA_947624735.1 uncultured Clostridia bacterium
GCTCCTGTTGAAAAAGAAACTACTAAAACAAAAACAACAACTAAAAAAGCAACAACAGCAAAAAAAACTACTAAAAAAGCAGAATAATAAAAAAGTCCTAAGGAAATTAATATTTAATTAATTTCTTTAGGGCTATTTTTGACTAAATATAATTGTCGAAAAAAGAAAAATATTGTCATACGAAAAATATTGACTTTTGTCATAATATGGTAATATAATATATTTAAATTTTAATATATTATATTTTTATTTATTATCTAATTATTAAAAAATTAGTTTTATTTATTTTAAATCTTATTTAATCCCATTATAATTTAAATTTTTTAGAAAGGAAAATTGCCTATGGAGAAAGAAAACGAAGATGAATTAAAAACAGAAGAAGAAAATTATGCAATGTTAGTTCCAAAGCTAGATGTTGTATTTCAAAGTTTATTTGGAAAAAATAATCCAAAAATAACTAAAGCATTTATACAGGCATTATTAGGAGAAAAAGTGTATAAAATGCAAATAAACAATGATAAAGAGTTATTAAGAAATAGACCAGATGACAAACTAGGAATATTGGACTTGCAATTGGATATAAATAATAAAGAAAAAGTAGATGTAGAAGTACAATTATTAAATGGAGACAACTTTGTAGAAAGAATATTGTATTATACAGCGAGACTATATTCAGACCAATTAAAAAGAGGAGAAAACTATAATAAAGCGAAAAGAGTAGTATTAGTAGCAATAATAGACTTTGAACTAGAAGAAATGAAAGAAATAGAAGGAATGGAAAGCAAGTGGAAACTAATAGAAACGAAAAATCGTAAAAACATATTGACAGAGTTAATAGAAATAAATATAATAAGTTTAAAAAGAGCAAAGAAAGAGTATGAAAGGGATAAAAGTAATAAAAAAGCGCAATGGATGCTCTTTCTAGATAATCCAGAGTCAAAGGAGGTAAGAAAAATAATGGACGAAAATGAAGATATAAAAGAAGCAACAATAATAGTAAAAGAGATGAGCAAAAGCGAGATAATGAGAAGAAGAGCATTTTTAAGGAAGAAAGCAATAATGGATGAAAAATCGATTAGAAGAGCTGGACTTAAAGAAGGAATTAAAGAAGGAAAAATAGAAATAGCTAAAAAAATGCTTGAAAATGGTTTCAAAATAGATACAATAGCAAATTTAACTGAGCTAAAATATGAAGATATAGAAAAAATAAAAGTATAAAATATATAAAAGATTAAATAAAAAAGGCAGAAAAAATAAATCTGCCTTTTTTCTAGAGTTATTAATTAAAAAAATATATCAATAAATTTTTTTATTAATGTTTAAACTTAATAAAAAAATTTATAATATATATATACCATAATTAGTTAATTTGTTCAACACATTTCGACAAAAAAATAAAAATTTAAAATAAGATAAAATTTTATATTTATAAAGACAAAAAAAGGTCAAATTCTTAGAGCTATATGCTTTATAAAGATTTGACTTTTTTTATTAAGTTTAAACATTAATAAAAAACATAATATTCAAGAAATTACCAATTACAATATACGAAAATATTTCCACACTATTTTTCGTATATACAAAAAAATTAAATGATTTGAACTTATGAAAAATATAAATTGGAGGAAAAACAAATGAATGAAAAAAGAAAAAAAGCAATGAAGAATAAACAAATGCAATATGCAAATGTTAAAAAAGAAAGAGGAATCACATTAGTAGCATTAGTAATTACAATAGTAATAATGCTAATATTAGCGGGAGTAACACTAAACATAGCCATAGGAGAAAATGGTTTATTTCAACAAGCAAAAAAAGCAGTAGAAAAGTATACAGAAGCACAAGAAGAAGAATATAGTACTTTAAGTGAATTAGATGATATATTAGGAGAAATAAATAGTAAAACAGATAAATATGGAAGAATAAGAGTAAATAAACCAAAATTAGCAGATGGAATGATACCAATAAAATATGATGAGACAAAAAAGAACTGGGTAATAACAAATGAAAATGATGCAGAATGGTATGATTACAGCGAAGGAAAAATGCTATGGGCAAATGTAATGTTAAGTGATGGAACGTATAAACAGTCAGATAAGAATTACAATGAAGATGGAACAACAGAAGTGAAAGAAAACGAATTAGGAAGTATGTTTGTATGGGTACCACGTTATGCATATAGCTTTAATAGTTATCATACAGAAATAAATGGAGAAGAAGGAACAACCCAAAAGATAACAAATGTAGTATTTTTGGATGGAACAAGTAATAGAGACTTTGAAGGAAATAGCTATGGAACAAGTTATAATGTAGACGATATGATAAAAAAGGCAGGCCAACCAACGCCAATGACAGTACATCCAGGATTTACATTTGATAATAAACAATTAACAGGAATATGGGTAGCAAAGTTTGAAGCAAGTATGAGTGGAACAAATGTAAATACTAATGCTAATAATATAGAAACTAAAAATACATTATCAGATGCACATAGTGTAAAAGTAATACCAAATGCAGATACATGGAGATATATAAGTGTAGGAAATAGCTTCTTTAATTGTTTAAATATGAATGGAGATAGTAACATATATGGAATATCAAATACACAAGTAGACACACACTTAAT
>CANQLM010000107.1 GCA_947624735.1 uncultured Clostridia bacterium
TAGTTATTATCATTTTCTGCATTATTATCTTCGCTATTAGATTTTTCTTCTTTACTTTCTTCGACTAAGTCATCAATTACAACTTGTCTATTACTGTCTAATTTATATTTTGGTAAGTTTGGTAAATCTTTTAATGTTTTTAATCCAAACATTTTCATAAATTCTTCTGTTACTTTGTAAGTCATCGGCTTTCCTGGTAAATCCGCTTTTCCTGACGGTTCAATTAAATTATATTCCAATAATCTATACATAGTACCACTAGAATCTACTCCTCTTATCATTTCTATATCAGCTTTTGTACTTCTTGGATTGTATGCTAATATTGCTAATACTTCTAATGATGCTTGAGAGAGTGTTGGTGTTAATCTTTTATCAAATGCTGGATACAAATATTCATGATATTCTTTTTTTGAAGCTAATTGATATCCATCTTCAACTCTAACAATTTCTAATCCTCTTTCCTCACTTTTATAGTCTTCTTGTAATTGTCCTATATATTTAATTATTTCATCAGAACTTAGTTCTAATATTGTCATCAATTCTTTAATTTTTACTATTCTTCCTGTTGAAAAAAGAATTGCTTCTATTATTCCTTTTATCCTATTTTCTAACATTTTTTCTTTTCCTTTAATTCATTTATCTATTTTGTGCTTTTTTTTCACATTTATTATAGCACCCCAATGCTTACAACGTCAAGAAATTTTTTCACTTTTCAAAAATATAAAGAAGTCTAAATTATTATAATCTAGACTTCTTTTTTATCTATGGTTCTAATAAAAATTTTGTAACTTGTGTTGAAGCAATATGATTTGACTGAGTTGTATATAAAGTAACACCCATATACTGATTACCTTTCAGATCACTAATATCATAAGATTTTGAAGTTACTTGCTCTCCTGTTGCTCCTCTTAAATATCCTGCTGAACTATTAGTAATTCTACTGTCATGAACTCCGCATGTTACATATATATAACTACCGTGAAAATTTAACTGTAATTGTCATCTTATTGTAATTAGTTACATCAACTATTTGATAAGCAGAAGCCATTCCACAACTACTTTCATATTGGTCTCTTAAATCTAAATATCCATCAATTTTTCTAGATAACATATTACTTCCTTTATAAAATTTCCAAGTTCCCGTTGTTAATAGATCTAAGCTTGCTAATTTCCAAGATGCCCATAATGTTGCTCCTGCATTTGCTGTATAATTTGCTCCTGCTACATAATCTATTGTTCCTGCGTCTGCTCTTGCCTTTGTTGTTGACCACCCTTGGAATGTATACCCTGTTCTTGTTGGTTCTGTCGCATCTAATGTTAATGTTCTTCCATAATATTTTGTTTGAGCGCTTTGTGGTCCTCCACTTCCTCCGTTTACATTATATGTTATTTGATATGTCTCTATATTTGTTTTCGTTGATTTTGCATTACTTATATTTCCTGCATCATCTATTACCCATACATAATATGTTGTGTCTCTTACTATTCCTGTTTCTATTTTTTTATTACTTATCTTATATGTTTTATCTATACTTGTAAAACTTTCTTTACTTGGTTTTGCATCTGTCCCTGTTACCGCATATCCTACTATTCCGCTTTCATTGTCTATTGCTTCTACTATTGTTACATCCGTATATCCTGCACTTAGTGTTTTTACTTCTGGTAATATTGTGTCCGTTATTGTTTTATTTGTCTCTTCTCCTCCTTGTCTTTTATCCCATAATCTAGCTACTACTTTATCTTTATTTACTAGTCCTATTATTTTGTTTCCTTCTGCCCAATCTGTCTTTCCTTCTACTTTATATTGTATATATAAATTCTCTCCTATTCCTTCCGCTTTACTTAATGTTACTGTCGCTGTATGACTACTTGTATCCCACTCTGGATTTCCTATTACTACTCCTGCTGTTATTTGCTTAGTCGTCTCTTCTTTTGTAGCTGTATCTCTTTCATTTTCTGCATTATCTATTGCTTTTATTTTTATTTTATATGGTGTGTTATGATCTAAGTTATAAAATGTATAACTTTCTTCTTCTTGACATTCTGTCCATTTCTCTCCATCATCTTTACTGAATTTATATCCTTTTATTTTACTTTCTCCATTTATTTTTGTTTCTTCTTTATCTGTTGTATGTCCTTTTACTTTTATACTATTTACTGTTGTTTCTTCTATTTCTACCGCAAATTCATTTGGTTTTTCTCTATCTATATTCTCTATCGTCTCTGATGCATAGCCTCCTGCTTTTAATCCACTCCATAGCCTTGCATATATTGTTGTTTTATTATCTACTATTTCTATTTCTTGTCCTTCTACATAATCATTCCATTGTAATCCATCTTTCGATGTTTGCAATTTATTTAATTTTAAGTCTATATTTACCTTTATACTTACTTTTACTGTCGTTTTTGTCCATCCACTTGGATTTAATATAAATTCTATATTTCCTTTTTCTAAACTTGGTGGTGCTACTCCTGTTTGATTATCAAATACTTCTCCTATATATATTAAATCATTTTCTTCATGTTTTGATTCACTTTCATACTTTTCTCTTGCAGTTTTTGCTTTTTGTATTAATCCATTTTCTCCTGTTACTACTCCTATACTTATTCCTGCTAA
>CANQLM010000108.1 GCA_947624735.1 uncultured Clostridia bacterium
AAAAAATACTACTTAAATTCATATTATGCAACCTTGTAGTTGCAATAAGTTTAAGTAGTATTTTTATATTATAAACTTACATTTAATTCTGGTTCTTCTTGAACTTCACTTTGTCTTGGTCTTAAATGAAAGCCTTTATCAAAGTATACTTCTTGATTCCAAAAATCACTTACTTCTCTAAAAACTTTTTGTTGGTATGGTGTTAATTCAAGTACTATTTCATGAAATAAAAAACTCTTAAAGCTTGACCAAGCGCTTACTTTTGCTGGAACCTTTGAATATGCTTTTGTTTCATTTTCTTCCATATTTGCTTCCTCCTTCGTTTCTTACGAGTAATTATATATATGATTAATATACTACATTAATTTTTATTAATCAAGATTATTTGAATATTTTTATATTACATTTTTGTTACATTACAAATTATTACCAAATTTTTGTGTTTATATTCAACTTTAATACTATTTTTATATTGCTTATTTAATTTATAGATTTGATAAATCAAATTTAGGAACATACTCTTCTTCGTGCTTTCCTAAATCTTGCATATAGCCATTAGTTAACTCTAGTTGATACATGAATTTTTCTACTTCTTTATATTCCTTTAATGTTATTTTTCTATTAATTAATTCATCTTCTTTTGCTTTATACGCTGGAAAATATTGTGCCATTATACTTACTAATACATTATCACCTAAATTATCTTTAATCCACCTTAATATATTTTTAGTATTTTGAATATGGTTTGGAAGTATTAAATGTCTAATTATAACTCCTTTTTGTATTATTCCATTTTCATTAAATTCTGGCTTACCTACTTGGTTATACATTTCCTTTATTGCTTTTGTAGCTATGTCAAAGTAATTTGGAGCATCAGAATATTTCATTGCAATTTCATTTGAAAAATATTTTAAATCTGGCAAATAAACATCTATATATCCTTTTAGCAATTTTATTGTTTCTACTTTTTCATAACCATTGGTATTATATACAATAGGAATTTTAAGTCCTTTTTCCTTTGCAAGTTTAATTGCTTCAATTATTTGATACACATACATTGTTGGAGTAACTAAATTGATGTTATTAACATTTCTTTCTTGTTCTTCTAAAAAAATTTGTGCCAGTCTTTCTACGGTTATCTCTTTTCCAATATTTTCTTGACTAATTTCATGGTTCTGGCAGTATATACATCTTAAATTGCAATTACTAAAAAATATTGTTCCTGAACCTTCCTTACCGCTAATGCAAGGCTCTTCAAAATTATGTATAGAGGCTAATGCTACTTTTATTTTATCATTTGACCTACAATATCCTTTTTGTCCTAGCGTTCTATTTACTTTGCAATCTCTTGGACATATTCTACAATTTTCTAACATTTCTATTTCCTTCGATTTCTCTACAATTAATTTTCTTATATTATAGCACTTTTTTTCTAAATATGATATAATCTGTTTTGTTTTAGGAGGCAAACTTAAATGAAACTAGAAAATAGTATTTTTGAAGAATCTTATTTAACAAGTTTTTCGCAGACTGGTGTTCACAATAAATTAACAAATATCAGTTTTTTGTCTTTAATGGAAACTATTGCAGGAGCTCATTCTGGATATGTCAATTATTCATTTAATGAACTTGGAAAAGAAAATAAAGCTTGGGTTTTACTTAACTGGAAATTACAAGTTTTCAAAAGACCTACTGCAGATGAAAAAGTTACAATTAAAACTTGGGGCAGATTTTTTAATAAATTATTTACTATTAGAGATTTTAAAATGTTCAATGAAGCTGGTGAATTATGTGCAATAGCTAGTTCTAAGTGGTGTATCGTTGATGTTAGTTCTGGAAAGATTTCTAGAATTCCTGAAAATATTGATAAAATATATCATGGATTTAGAGATGAATCAGTATTTAATATAGTTGATTTACCTAAACTTAATGTGCCTGAGTCAACTCCTAGTTGTTCTGATTCTTATACAATTAGAAGATTTGATTTAGATATAAATAAACATGTTCATAATCTTAATTATTTAAATTACGCTTATGAACTTTTACCTGAAGATGTTTTTTATGGTGAAGAATTAAATAATGTAGAGATTTCTTTTAAGAAAGAAATAAAATATAAGGATAAAATTAAGTCTTTTCTTTATGTAGAAAATAATGTTTATACAGTTGTTATAAAAAATGAAGATGAAAGTATTGTTCACGCAATAATCAAATTATTTTAAAATATAACCCCGTCAGATTTGAAAATCTGACGGGATGTTTTTATATTAACTCAATTACTTCACTACTATTGCAATTTTGTCCTTTAGGAATGGCTATTATTTTAAATTTAGATATATTGTTTCCAAATTTTATTTCTACAATATCTCCTACTTTTATTTCATAGCTTGGTTTTACCACTTTTCCATTTACAGATATTCGACCATTATCAGCCGCTTCATTTGCAACTGTTCTACGTTTAATTATTCTTGAAACTTTTAAAAATTTATCTATTCTCATTTTTTCTCGTATAATCAATTATATAGAAATATTAATCTATTTAATTGATTAATCCCTTTCTTTTAAATTTTTT